>PMMV01000114.1 GCA_003162115.1 Methanobacterium sp. | reverse complement strand
TCAAGTGCCCTTATTAATGAGTCTAACCATGAGAATATATCGCCGGCATAAGCATGTATTCCATAGTCCTTTAAAAGCTTTTTACTGATATCTGCAGGGTCATATTTCAACATTCGATACTTCAACATTTTCAAGGACAGCTCCTCCTGGAAACAGTCACAGAATGGTCTGTCCTTGCATCTGCAGGATAAAAATTCCATCTGCAAGTTGATGAGTAGTTCTTGAAACTTGGGTTCCAGCTTTGAAATTGCATCAGCAGAACTTAGTATATCAAGGGTTGAGTCTGCGAAAAGCCTCGATGATATATTAGCCTTTAATGCCCTTGCAAGTTTCTGACTTATAAGAGATGATAAATANNGCATCCTCATAATTTAAAAATGACATTGAAACAGCACGCCCATAACGTGTTGGTGATATTAAACCCTTCTGCTCAACTGCAAATCCATAATCCAATATCAGGTTACATGCCATATCAATACTCATTGGAATATCTTCTTTACTGTAGGCAATTTTAAGTTCGCTTATGTCATGGGCTGTTCCTGCACATATATCTGAAAGTACTTGCTCGACAACCGCATCTTCTGTGTAGTGTACATTTATAGGTTCAACATCACTTTCTAAAAGTGCAACAGCACGCATGTCCTCTGTTTCATCATCGTACTTTAATCCTATTTCTGGAATTAAATACACCTTGCCCAAATCATGGTATGATGGTCTTCCAGCCCTACCAAGCATCTGGGAAAACTCGTTAGGTGTTAACCATTTATTCCCCATTGTAAGTGTTTCAAATATAACCTGTGAAGCTGGGAAATCCACTCCTGCTGCAAGTGCAGCCGTAGTTACAACTGTTGATATTTTTTGCTTTAAGAAATCCTTTTCTATTTTTGTTTTCTTAGCATATGAAAGTCCTGCATGATAAGCTGCAGCATTAACTCCCCTTTTAGTCAAATAATCTGATATAGAATGGGTTTTTCTCCGGGAATTAGTGAATATAATGGTCTGACCTTTAAACCCCTTGGCCGATATATTTTTGTATTCCTGCCTTGCAAGTTTTTGCATGATATCCTCCTTATCATGCTCAGATCTAGCAAAAATCAAATGTCTCTCCAATGGAACTGGACGTTTGTCATATTCAACTAGCTTCATTTTGAACTCTTCGGCTATTTCAAGGGGATTTTTAACTGTTGCGGATAAGCCTATGATTTGAAGATTAGGAAAAAGGGTCTGTAGTCTTCGTATTAACCCTTTAAGACGCGGACCCCTTTCCTCATCATCTAACATATGTATCTCGTCAACAACTACTGTGCCGAGTTTTCCAAGTTCAGATGCCTTTCCTGATCTTAAAAGAAAATCAAGACCCTCATAAGTACCTACTACAATTTCTGCATCTCTAACACGTTCATCATGAATTGAAAGTTCCTCTTTAGCGTTTATTCTGCTCATTCCAACTCTTATCGACACATTAAGACCGAGTTTTTTGTATTTCTTTTTAAAATCCCTGTATTTCTGGTTTGCAAGCGCCACTAGAGGAGTTAGGAATATGAATTTTTCACCTTTCATTGCCCTTGGTACTCCTGCAAGTTCACCTATGAGAGTTTTTCCGCTGGCAGTTGCAGAGACCACCAGAATATTTTCACCTTCAAGGAGCCCATTATCCAATGTAAGGGCCTGTACAGGGAGTAAATGTTTTCCATGACCTTTTAATATATTTTTAAGTTTCGAAGGGATTTTAAGGTCGTCCATTCTCACCTTAACATCCTGTTCACTTCCTGTGCTTATCTTATCGTATAGAGTCAGTTTAGGGTTTTTCACTGGGTTGAACCTTGGATCAAACATGCTTAAAACAAGTTTTAAATCGCCTGTTTTGTCAAGTATTCTTTTAAAATTCCCAAATGTACTCATATCGAATGATCGAGCTTTTAATTCTCTTTTTATCTCTTTTTCTGCACATTTTAGGCAGATATACTCGTTATGATAAAGATAAGAAGAATCCCTCCGTATTAAAGTAATAAAACCTTCAAAAGTGCAGTGTCTACACATAAGTGTTCTTTTAAATGGTATATCCAAAGATTTTAACATTTCCTCGGTTTCAGGATCTTCTCCTATAAGATAGACATTCTGTTTCCTTAAAATTTTAATAGCTTCACTAGGAGGTAAGAGAGTCTCATTTTCGGAATCCTTTTTTACTATGAACTTGTAAGGTCTTACTTTATACTCTGTCCTTTTGAGCTTGAGAAAACCGTAAAATAAGGGCTGTCTTCTTGTGTTAACAGCACCTTTGGCACTGCCTATTGGAAACATCTCCAATATCTTCTTGTTTTTCCTTAGAATTATCATAATTTTTTTTATATTGTATTTAATACCGTCTAACAGGGTGAATTTAATGTTAAAGTATAATATGATCAACAAAATAGAAGTCTTTACATTTAAAAAGTCAAGAATCGGGTATTTTTTGCCCAATCTAAAAATACAATTAATTTAAATCTTCTTCTTGTTCCTCTCTAATCTTTAGAAGCTCAATTGCCTGTTCTCTAAGTTTAAATTTCATAATTTTACCGCTTGCAGTCAAAGGAAACCCATCAACAAAAAAGACGTGCTTGGGCACTTTATAACGAGCTATTTTTTTTAGCGAATAGTCCCTAATATCCTCTTCTTCAAGTGTAAAGTTATCTTCAAGTATAACAAATGCTCCAACAATCTCACCGTACGTATCATCTGGAATACCCACAACCTGCACATCTTTAATTCCAGGCATTGTATAAAAAAATTCCTCTATTTCACGAGGATAAATGTTTTCTCCACCTCGAATTATCATATCTTTAATACGGCCCACAATTGTATAATTACCATCTTCATCTACTGTCGCTAGATCTCCGCTGTGAAGCCATCCTTCTTCATCAATTGCCTCTGTAGTTTTATCGGGCATTTTATAATAGCCCTTCATAACGTTGTAGCCTCTACTACAAATCTCACCAGGTTTTTCTCCAGGTCCAATATCTTCTCCAGTTTCTGGATCAACTAATTTAACCTCACATTCAGGCAGTTTTCTCCCTACCGTTTCAACCTTTATTTCAACAGGATCATTTACACTAGTCTGTGTAAATCCAGGAGAACCTTCAGTAAGACCATAGACAATTGTTACATCTTTCATATACATATCCTTCATTACTTTCTTCATGGCCTCTACAGGACATGTTGAACCGGCCATTATACCGGTTCTAAGTGATGAAAGATCAAACATGTCAAACATTGGATGTGAAAATTCAGCAATGAACATGGTTGGAACACCGTAGAGTGATGTACATTTTTCTTTTTGTACAGCTGCTAGAACCATTAAAGGATCGAACTGTTCAAGCATTACATGAGTTGCACCATGAGTCAATATGGCCATAACACCAAGGGTTATTCCAAAACAGTGAAATAATGGTACTGGAAGACATACCCTGTCCTCTTCAGTATATTTCATTCTTTCTCCAATGTAATATCCATTATTAATAATATTTCTGTGTGTGAGCATCACACCTTTTGGAAAACCTGTAGTTCCTGATGTATACTGCATACATACTACATCTTNNATTTTTAAGATATGGGTATTCACTGCTATTCAAATTGCCCCTATTGCTTGTTTTAAGCTCTGGAACGAGTTCATATAATATATCTAAGTAACTCACATCCCTAAACCCATCTGTTATAGCAATGGCTTTCATATCCGATTGTTTTAAAACATAATCAATTTCGTGACTTTTATAAGAAGTATTCACAGTAACTAGAACTGCACCAATCTTTGCAGTAGCGAAAAAGAAAGTTAGCCAGTCAGGGACATTAAGAGCCCACATTCCAACGTGGTCTCCCTTTCCAATCCCGATGGAAAGTAATCCCTTTGCAAGCATATTAACACGTTCATCAAACTCCCTGTAAGTAAATCTAAGGTTCCTGTCAGGGTAAATCATAAAATCCTTTTCATGATTCTTTTTAACCTGTTTTTCAAGGAAATTTCCTATGGTATCTTCGGTAAAAAGCATTTTCCCACCCCAAATTTATTTTATTTTTATTAATGAAATATTCAGATGTAAATCTTATTTTATTATTTATCTGATCCATCGAGCATCAGATGTTCGATTAACTGTATTTTGATTGAATCAGGTATTGGCAAACTCTTTTTTTCGATAAAATCAAAGTGCACAATAACTGCTTTTCCCCTGACCTTAAGTTTTCCATTCTGCCAGGCCTCATGGCCCATTGTAAATGAGCTGTTTCCTATTTTTATTATAAATGTTCTGATCTCAACGTCTTCTCCATAGTACATTTCACATAGAAAGTCGAATTCTGTTCTTACCATTATGAGCTTCCAGTTCTCATAGCTAAGATCAAGATCAGGGGTGAACATTCTGAATATTGGATTTCTAGCTTGTTCAAACCATACTGCAAGTACTGTATTATTGACATGACGAAGCCCGTCAATATCACCGAATCTTGGAGTTACAACTGTTTTATACATTTAATTCCTCTTGTTTGATCAAAAAATTTATTGATTTAGATGAATTTGTTTGATAGTTAAATTGGTGTGTAAACCACTGCCAGTATTTTGGCGTCACCACCATGGGCGTGAAGTTCATGGGGGACAACCGAATCGTAGTAAATACTATCACCTTCAGAAACTAGATACGTTTCTTTACCATAAAGAACTTCTATTTCACCATTCATGACAAATATAAACTCTTCTCCCTCATGGGATGATAGTTGGTAATCATCTGTTTCGGGTGGATGCACATCTATTAGGAATGGTTCCATGTGCCTGTCTGTCTTGCCAGATGCAAGGGAATAGAAATCTAAGGTACTGTCCTTGAGATTACTATTTTCACCAGAAAATCGCATTACATTCTCTGATTTGCCTGATTTAATAACAACAGGACCTGTTTGTGGTGCATCATCTAAGAAAGTTCCAAGACGCACATTTAGGGCCTTTGCAATTTTTAACAATGGGGATAATGAAGGTATGAGTGCTCCGCTTTCAAGTCTTTCAACCAGTTCAATACTAATCTGACTTTTTCTTGCAAGTTCTTCTATTGAAATATTTCTACTCTCTCTTAATTGTCGTATTTTTTCTCCAACTCGGTTTTCTGGCATTAAATCACCTTTAAAAGGTCCTAATAATATGATATAAGTTATAAGTTTAAACTATAAATTGAATTGTTAAAATATTATGTTTTAGAACTATTCTAATAGATTTTATTTAATGATTTAACGTATAAATTTTATATTATGATTTCATTTCTAAAAAAAAATATGATCTTGTTAATCGTTCTCAGGAATATTATTTATTACTAGAATTTGTAGATTTATTAGTGTTTNNACGTTTTGTAATATAAACTGGTTGATAGTTAGGGTCTCCAATTGTAGTTATCTGTTCCTGATTGTTCAGATTTAAATTTGGCAAGGTTAATCCTTTGAGTTGATCATTTCCTATATTGGCTACGTTTACTGCAGATGCAACACCAAATGCTATTAATGCTATCATTAAAACTATGAACACAGTTCCAGATTTCTTTGGATTCATTATTATCTACCCATATTTTTTTATATTAGAAGAAAACTGTTTTAATTTTATAATTATTATTTAGTATATTTATTTGGTTACAATATAGATGGAATTGTACTTTTTTGTTCAACACCCATTTATTCTATTACTTTGCTATATTACTCAAATGATTTATATGCTACCACTGGGAATTTAATAAAAAAAATAAGTAATAGTATTTAAAGATAGAATTGAATCTAATACGAAAATATGTCATTGATTCCTGTATTTAATATTTTCAGGAGTTATTCCACAGTAACACATTTAGCAAGGTTTTTAGGTTTATCCGGATCAATTCCTCTCTCAATACTGATGTAATAGGATAAAAGTTGTAATGGTACTACATAGGGTATAGGAGATAACATTTCAGTTATTTCCCCTTTCAGTCCAATAATGTGATTTGCTTCTGATCTTAAAGCTTCATCTTCGGATGAACCCAGAGCAATTATTCTTGCACCTCTCGCCTTCACCTCTTCAATGTTACTTAAAGTCTTATCATGACTATCCCCTGGAGGAACAACTGCCAAAACAGGAATATCGTCATCAATAAGTGCTAATGGACCATGTTTGAGTTCTCCTGCCGCATAGCCTTCCCCATGTATGTAGGTTATTTCTTTAAGTTTCAAAGCACCTTCCAATGCAGTTGGATACGAAAATCCACGTCCGATAAAGAAGAAATCAGATGAATCTTTGTATTTCTTAGCTATTTGAATTATTTCGTCCTCCATTCCTAGCGCATCTTTCACATAACTTGGAACTATTTGAAGCATTTCCAAAAGTTTGTTATCTCCATTCATTGCAATAGCAAGCATATAAATACTAATTAATTGACTTATATAGGTTTTTGTAGCTGCAACACCTATCTCCGGTCCGGCCCTAGTATATATAACATGATCAGCCTCTCTAGTAGCTGTACTTCCTAAAACATTAACTATTACAAGTGTTTCTGACTTTTTATTTGCTATTTTCAGGGCTTTGAGAGTGTCTGCTGTTTCTCCAGACTGACTTATTAATATGACAAGTGTTTCTGCATCAAGTGCTCCTTCAGAGAATTTGAATTCAGAGGCCAGTACTACATCTGTTGGGATTCCTAAAAGGGTTTCAAATAAATATTTCCCAACTAGAGATGCATGATAAGATGTTCCACAGGCAACAAAACAAATTCTTTTGAATTCAAGAAACTTTGCTACTACCTTTTCAATTTCCGAGAATTCCATAAGTGTATTTTTTATTACTTCAGGTTGTTCATGAATTTCCTTTAACATAAAATGTTTGTAACCACCCTTTTCTGCCATATCCGAAGTCCATTCAATAATATTTACTTTTTTATCTAGTAAATTTCCGTCCATATCTTTTATTAAAACCCCAGTAGGGTTTAAAATAACCATCTCATTATCATTGAGGTAGATAACCTTCTTGGTGTGTTTTAATATTGCTGGAACGTCTGATGCAATGAATGACTCATTTTCTCCAACACCCACGATTAAAGGGCTCTCCTTTCTAACACCTATTATTCTATTTGGTTCATCAGCAGAAATGGCAGCTATTGCATAGGATCCTTTAATATCCTTTGTTGCCAACCTAGTAGCTGCTTCTAAACCATTTCCCATTTCCATGTACTTCTCAATTAAGTGGGCTATAACTTCGGTATCTGTATCTGAAGTGAATATATGGCCTTCATCCTGAAGTGTATCCTTTAGTTCCTTGTAATTTTCAATTATTCCATTATGAACAACTGCTATCCTCTTTTTACAGTCTGTATGAGGGTGGGCATTATTTCCAGTTGGAAGTCCATGAGTTGCCCATCTAACATGTGCTATTCCCATATTCCCGGGAATATTAGTTAAATCCAACCTTTTCTGGACATCATCTATTTTTCCTTCATCCTTTTTTACATATATGTCCCCAGAAAGTGTTGCTATTCCAACAGAGTCATATCCTCTGTATTCCAACCTTCGAACACACTCTAAAAGTACAGGTGCTGCTTTATCGTTAAGTAAACAAGCTACAATTCCACACATGATTTCACCAGAAAGTTATATGATAATTCTTGATCTTTTTTTAATAAGCATCATATATTTTTAAATCAACAAAATTCAAGATATCTTGAAAAAAACTCATATATCAAATATGAATCTTTGCATATATTCGTATTTACTATTTTATTGACCCCCAATATCATATAAAATTATCATGGTTTTACAATGATTCAAATGTGATCATTGTATTAAAACTGGCAGATCATAACGTTTAATAAAAAATTATTGTGTATTCACTATTTATTGATCAATCCAAAATTTTGGATTTAATATTAAAACTAAGACTATAAATAAATAATTTATTGACGATTTTTTTATATTTAAATAAACTTAATTATCAAACAATCTTTCTAGTTGGATATGGTTAAAATATCCATATTTACTTCTTTAAGGTTATCACATCCAGTAAGAATCATAGCTTTCTCAAGATCATCCTTCACATACTTGTAATACATCTTAACGGCTACTTCTCCTCCCGATATGGACATTCTTGCTAGCGGTCTGCCTATCAGTGCTATATCAGCACCTAAAGCAAGTACTTTTAGCACATCAAATCCTGTTCTAACAGCACCGTCTGCCATAATCGGAATTTTTCCAGATATCTCATTTGCAATTTCTGGAAGTACTTCTGCCATTCCCTGACCACCATCAAGGACTCTACCACCATGATTAGATACATAACACGCATTAGCACCCGAATCTAATATTTTAATCGCATCTTCGATGCACATGATCCCTTTAAAGATTACAGGTTTTTCTGTGGAGTCAACCAGTTCAGTTATGTCTTTTTCACTTTTTCTGTAAACTGGTTTATTGGAAGCATTCCAATAAGTAGACCCTGCCCCATCCAGATCAACACCAACTGCAATCGCATTCAATTCATCTGCCAAGCGTATCAACTGTAGAAGTCGCTCTTGTGACTGTGGTTTGAATATTGGTATGCCCCACCCATTGTTCTCCCCTACAATGTTAACTCCCAGATCATCAGGGCTCTCTGGAGTATTTCCCACCAATCCTATTGAACCTGAAGACATTGCCCCCTTTAAAAGGCCCCTGTATAATGCATCTTCGGGTACAACATCGTTCATACTGTTCTTAACGCCCGAAATGCTGGCCCCCATGAACGGTACGGCAATTTTCTTATCAAATATTGAAGTAGACATTTTTGGTGCTTTATGAGGCTTGATCACCCGCATCTTCAGTTTGTATCTTTGTAAAGAATTGTAATTAGCCTCAAAAGTTTTTCCCTGTCCTGCACCACCAAACCCTATGGATGCGCCAAACTTTTGACCAGTGCACGTTCTGTCAGGTTGACCATCACAAACAGAGAACTCCCCACAGATACCAACAAGCATCTTCCGGACTATGGAACGATAGTAATTCAAATCTTTTGTATCATGCTGTGTTTCAGTGTATGCTGTCATTTTAAGGGAAAAAATATCATCACGAACCTCTTGAAGATACTCTTTAGGCATTCCACAAACAGGACAAAGCCATAAATCTGGAAAATCCTCAATCTTTGTTCCAGGTTCTAGTTTAGTATCCAGATCTCCCTTTTCCTCATCATATGCATAAATATTGCAGTAAGTGCAGATGTATTTCATTTAATTCACCGCTTCATCTTAAATAATGTCCCGTTCCTATAGTTTCTATTTTATTATTCAGAGTAACGATTTTTTGATATAATTTTTAAATCAAACAACTTGTCTGCTTCATCAACAGAAAGAATTCCCCTTTCCACAACCAAGTCCCTGATCGATTCCTTCTTTTCTAAAGCTTCCTTGGTAATTTCAGCTGCTTTCAAGTAGCCTATCTTAGGGGAAAGAAGTGTTACAAGACTTGGATTCATTCCAGCAATATTCCTTAAGTTTTCCTCGTCTATCCTAATTCCTTCAATAGAATTTGACTGAAAGACAGGAAGATAATTATTCAGTAATTTAAGTGATTCGAGAATATTAGAAGTCATAATAGGAGTCATTACATTCAATTCAAGCTGTCCAGCTTGAGCAGCAATGGATACAGTTGTATCATTTCCTATGATCTGATATGAAACCATGTTCAAACATTCTGCCATAACAGGATTAACTTTTCCAGGCATAATAGACGATCCAGGTTGAACAGGAGGTAAAATTATCTCACCAAGTCCTGCTGTTGGACCTGATCCCATTAGACGTAGATCGTTTGCTATTCTTATCAATTCGATTGCAAGTTCCCTGAGAGCCCCTGAAAATGCAGCCATCTGTGACCTGCTCTGTAGTGATTCATGACTGTTGATTGCAGGAACTAGATCAAGGGATGTGAGTTCTCCAAGATTCTTAATCACCTTTTCCCGATATAATGGTGGTGTGTTAACTCCTGTTCCAGTAGCAGTCCCACCAATAGCTATTTCTAAAAGATCATTCCTACGTTCCTGAATTCTCTTTCCTGCCCGGGTTATTGCACTGTTGTATGCAAGGAATTCATCACCAATGGTCACAGGCATTGCATCCATCAAATGAGTACGCCCAGATTTTGGTATTGAAATCATCTCCTCACCTTTACGTTTAAGTGAAAGACTTAAATCTTTAATAACATTTTGGAGGGTATCTGATTCTAAAATAATAGCAATATGTGATGCTGTGGGAAAGGTGTCATTGCTGGACTGTGATTTGTTAACATGATCGTTGGGGCTTAAATACTTGTAATCACCCTTTTCTCTGCCTATAATCTCAAGTGCGCGATTCGCGATCACTTCATTGATATTCATGTTAAACGATGTGCCTGCTCCTGCCTGGAATAAATCCACTGGAAATTGATCTGCAAACTTTCCAATTAGAATCTCATCTGCAGCTTTTAAAATAGCCTCACCCCTTTGATTATCAAGAGAATCTAACTCCATATTGGTGAGTGCTGCTGCTTTTTTTACAATCACATAAGCTCTTATAAGTTCAGAGCTTTCACCTCGACCGCTCACCGGGAAATTTTCTACTGCACGTAGGGTCTGGATACCATAGTATGCTGTGACAGGGATCTCTTTCTTGCCCAATGAATCCTTTTCCATCCGGGTCTTCATCATTTGTCTCCTATTTTCTCTCTCTCTTGATTCAATTGCTCCCTGGCTTTGGCGATTGCAATTAGGGGAGGAACATCCTTCGGACACACACGTCGACAATTCCCATGGAATTCACAATCCCACCATCCACGAGGAATATCAGCAATTTTAAGGCGCTCTATTCCATTTGCCTCTCTTGGATCGATGCAAAATCTGTATAGTTTGGCAAGAGCTGCAGGTCCAAGATAGTCTGGATCGCTACCATCAACTGGACAAGACCCAAAACATGCCCCACAGAGGATACAGTTAGTATAGAGTTCTAGTTCAGGTATTGCCACAGGATCCATATGTCTCGCCTTTTCAGGTGTGGGATCTCCTGGTTTAAATACAGGCTCTACATATTTGTAGAAATCGAAAAATTTGCTCATATCAACTATGAGATCTCTAATAACTGGAAGGTGTGGTAAAGGCTCGACTAAAATCTCCTCTTCAGGATTCCATTCTACAGTCTCTTCAAGAGCTGGATATGGTGATAAGGGAATTTTAAGTTCTCCTTTTAAAAGAGATGTTACCTGTGTTCTGCAGGCTAGTCTTGGGACTTTATTAATAAGCATTGCACATGTACCGCACACAGCACCCCTGCATGAGTAGTGAAAGGCAATAGAATCATCAAATTTTTGTTGAAACTGGAATAAAGCCCCCAGTACTGTCATGCCCTGAGTCGGTTCCAGTTTGAATGTATCATAACGAGGTTTCTCTATTCCATCATAGTATCGGTACACCTTCAATTTCATTAGTATACACGCTCCTTTGGTTCAAACATTCCCAAAATAACCGATTTATAGCTTAAGTCAATGCTACCCTCTTTTAAAACTGCTAATGTATGTTTAAGATAGTTATCATCATCACGATCCGGATAATCTATCCTTGTATGCGAACCTCGGCTCTCTTCTCTTTTAATAGCCCCGCATGCTACCACTTCGGCAATTTTAAGCATCCCTTCTAACTCTAAAAACTGTATAAGTGTCTGATTTACTGCTAAATCCTTATTGTTGGGGGTGAGGTGAGATAACTTTTCCTGCATCTTTTTAATTTCCTTTAGCCCTTCTTCCATTATTTGACCATCACGAAATATTCCGAATTTTTGGAACATGGTTTCTGCCATATTTTCTCTGACCTTAAAAATGCTTGCGCCCTCTCTTCGCCCCAATATTTCTTCAATTTTAGATTCAACCGCCTTTACAGCAGATTTCATGTGTTGTGAATCCGGCTCAGATAGTTCTTTTATATCTTTAATAATTTTATCAGCC
This sequence comes from Methanobacterium sp., assembly GCA_003162115.1. Lineage (GTDB taxonomy): Archaea > Methanobacteriota > Methanobacteria > Methanobacteriales > Methanobacteriaceae > Methanobacterium_B. Next base: position 9,131 of record PMMV01000114.1, on the reverse strand, counting down.
ACCAACCGACCGTATACTACTGTTTCAAGGAGAGAATTTCCACCTAATCTATTCGCCCCGTGTACACTAATACATGCACATTCGCCTGCAGCATACAATCCTGGAAATATTGTACCCCCGTTGATTTCTACATCGATTCCTCCCATGGAGTAGTGCTGGCCTGGTTGAACGGGAACCGGATCGTTAATAGGATCAACATTTGCAAAATCCATTGCTATCTGTCTTATTCCAGGTAATCGTTCTTTGATACGATCAGCACCCAGATGAGTTAGATCGAGATGTATGTAACCACCGTCGTAACCTCTTCCTTCTCTGATCTCCTGTTCAATTGACCTAGCAACAACATCACGAGGAGCTAGATCCATTGAGTTGGGAGCATAACGTTTCATGAAACGTTCCCCACGACTGTTGATCAGAATACCTCCTTCACCCCTTGCTCCTTCGCTCATCAAAATATTCGTTCCGTATAAAGTGGTAGGATGAAACTGTACAAACTCCATATCCTTTAATGGCACACCTAAATCGAGTGCTAGTGCCTGACCATCACCAGTATTGATGAGAGCATTTGTCGATCTGTTGAATATCCTGCCAAATCCACCTGTAGCCATTAAAACAACCTTTGAAATAAAGCCATGAATTTTACCAGTCATGATCTCAATGGCTGTACATCCAATGCATCTTCCACTGTCCTTTACAAGTGATGTTACAAAAAATTCCTCGTACACAGGAATATTTCTATCTAAGACTTGTTCATAGAGAGTATGGAGCGCATTGTGCCCGGTTCGATCTGCAGCATAACATGTTCTTGGAAATCCTGCACCTCCAAAAGGACGCTGGGCAATTTTACCATTTTCCAGCCTCGACCAGACAGTTCCCATATGTTCCAGTTCGTACACAGTTGCTGTTGCCTCGCGACACATACGCTCTACAGCATCCTGATCAGCAAGGTAATCAGATCCTTTAACAGTATCATAGGCATGCATTTCCCAGCTATCAGAAGTACCATCCTCACCTGGAACATTGCCTAATGATGCATTCATTCCTCCTTGAGCTGCAACCGAATGGGATCTGAGTGGATGAACCTTTGAAACTATGGCACCATTGAGGCCAGAATCTGAGACCTGAAGAGCTGCCCGGAGTCCTGTAAGCCCACCTCCGATAATGATCACATCATGGTAATGAATCGATGTACTTACAACACCATCTTCGTCATCAGCTTTTAAATCTAAGTACAATAAATTTATCCCCCCTATTTCCTTTCAGTTATCTGGAAAAAAATCCCACAAATAGGTGAATTAAGTGTTTAGTCTGACTTACATAATTTATTTAGGTAAATCTAGACATCCATAGTTATTTATATCTTGTTCTAAGTTTAAATAGATTTTTCACAAATAATGTACTAATTTACTAAATGGTTTCAGTGTTTAATTTATAATTTAAAGAATTAATATTTTTTGAATTTGGGTATAACCTCTAATAACTAATGAATGCAAATGTACTACTAGATACTAATCATTAAATAAATAAAATCAACTATTACAACTTAGTAATATTTAATAAAAGCAGCAAGCCCCAAAAATATATTTGAAATGTAACCAATTTTTCATTAACTGTTTAAAGAATTTTTTATATAATATTATAAAAATTTATAGAAAGTTAAGTAATAAATTCAATGGTGAATTTAAAATGAATCCAAAAATTGGAAATCTCTTATACGCAGGTAAAGCAAAGGATGTATATAAAACAGACGACCCTAAACGAGTTATTGTGAAATTCAGAGACGATATAACGGCTGGTGACGGTGTTAAATCTGAAAAAATGGTTAAAAAAGGTTTTTACAATTCTTTGATTTCTTCAAAGTTCTTTGAAGTTCTTGAGAATGCTGGAATTAAAACTCAGTATATTGAATTAATTGAACCTGGTTATATGCTTTGTAAGAAGTTAGATATGTTACCATTGGAAGTTATAACCAGGAATATCGCAGCAGGAAGTCTGTTAAAAAAATTTCCTTTCAAAACAAGACAGGAATTAAATCCACCTGTAATTCAGATGGATTATAAAAATGATGAATATCATGACCCAATGTTGAATGATTCTATTACTATTGCCCTGGGCCTTGCAGATCAAGAACAACTCGATATTATAAGGGATATTACCCTTAAAATCAATAGTGTATTAAAGGATTTCCTTTTGAGTAAAAATATTCTATTTCCTGATTTTAAGATTGAATATGGATTTGATTCCTCTGGTAATATAGTACTTGGTGATGAGATAAGTCCTGATACATGCAGATTTTGGGACTCAAAAACTTGTGAAGTTCTAGACAAGGATCTGTTCAGAAAAGGGGACTCCGGTGTTATGGATGCCTATGTGAAGGTTGCATCCCTTATACTTTCAGAAAAAGACATTAAAAAATGGAAAATTGAACTTTAAATCAAATTATAAAAAATTATTAGTAAAAAAAATTAACCAACAAAGATCATATTAAAAATAAGTGGAATGTAAACTTAATTTCAGTTAATATCCAAAAAAAGGACTGGTGAATTGCAATGAAGTATGACACAGAGGTTAAAATAAGTCTGAAAAAAGGTATGTTAAATCCTGAAGCTGCAACAATACAGAGGGCTTTAGCTTTACTTGACTACCAAGTTGAAAATACATCGACAGTTGATGTGATCAAGTTCTCAATTGAAGGGCAAGACACAGGACTTGTAAGGAAGGAAGTGGATGAAATGTGCCAGAGACTACTTTGCAACCCAGTGATCCACGATTACCAAATAAAAATATCTCCAAAAGAGGAATAAAATATGAAAGTTGGGATAATACGATTTCCAGGATCCAATTGTGACAGGGATGTTTTCCATGCGCTCGAACTGGCTGGGGCTGAACCAGATTATGTTTGGTGGAGCAAAAGGGATCTCTCCGATTTTGAAGCAGTTGTAATTCCTGGAGGTTTCTCCTATGGAGATTACCTAAGGGCAGGAGCTATAGCAGCAATCACACCTGTTATAAATGGAATTAAAGACTGTGTAGAGGAAGGTAAACCTGTTCTTGGAATATGTAACGGGGCACAAATACTTGCCGAAGTTGGACTGGTACCAGGAGTATTCACCGAAAATCAAAACGCTAAATTCATCTGCAAATGGACAGAACTGAAGGTTAATAGCAGTAGAACACCATTCACAAGCATGTATAAAAAAAATGAAATAATAAGAATGCCAATAGCCCATGCAGAAGGCCGTTACTATACAGAAGACCTTAACCAACTGCGTGAAAATGATCAGATTGTACTATCATTTGAATCAGAGAATCCAAACGGATCAATGGAAGCCATAACTGGTGTATGCGACGAAGAAGGATTGGTATGTGCAATTATGCCCCATCCTGAAAGGGCTTCAGAAACTATTTTAGGATCTGATGATGGTTTGAAATTTTTTAAAGGAATGGTTAAATAAGATTTAACCTGAACTCCAATGAGAAGAAAAAAAATCTGAAATTCGATTTCTAACAAAGATAATAGGGATTAAAACTTTAATAAACATTTTATGCCGCTATAATTGAATTTAGATTAATTTATACTTTAATATTTACAAATATTAAAAAAAATCAAGGTGAAAAAATATGGTTGTATATTTAGTAGGTGCGGGACCCGGAGATCCTGATCTCATTACAGTTAAAGGTATTAAAGCCCTGAAAAAAGCCGATGTTGTTGTATATGACAGACTCGCAAATGATGAAATACTGGACTATACAAAGAATGCAGAGCTTATCTATGTTGGAAAAAAATCAGGAGAACATTACAAAAAACAGGATGAAATAAATCAGATCCTTGTTGATCAAGCGAAAACCCACGATGTTGTTGTAAGATTAAAGGGAGGAGACCCATTTGTATTCGGTCGAGGTGGAGAAGAAATGCTCACTCTTTTAGAAAATGGTATAGATGTAGAATTTATACCCGGAGTAACATCCGCCATTGGGGTTCCAACATCAGCAGGACTCCCTGTAACACACAGAGGAGTTGCAACTTCATTAACAGTTGTCACAGGACATGAAGATCCCACAAAACCAAATAAACAAGTTAAATGGAATTTTAATTCAGATACCCTTGTGATTCTTATGGGTGTTGGTTTATTAAAAAAAAACATCAAGGAGATAATGAAACACAAAGATCCCAAAACTCCTGTTTGTGTTATTGAAAATGGTACAATGTCGGATCAAAAGATAATAACCGGCACACTCGAAGACATAACAAATAATGATATAAACACCCCTGCCATTGTAATTGTGGGGCAAGTAGTGGATGTTTTAAAGGAATCTTTGCTTAAGAAGGCTGAAATCAATGGATGAAAAAAATGAAGGGTAATGAATTTGAGGGAAAAGTAATTGGTATAACACGACCAGCTGAACGAGTTGATGAAGCAGTTAAAATTGTTAAACAACACGGTGGAATTGCACTGGTAGCACCGACACTGGAACTTCAAGTTTCAAATACTCAATCACTTCTAGACTTATGTGAAATGGCAGGAGAACTTGATTGGTTAATATTAACATCACCTACAGGAATAATATCAATATTCAAACATTGCCAAGATCTTAAGGACAGGTTAAATCCAAACTGTCAAATAGCTGTAATAGGTCCCCGAACAGAAAAATTCCTAGAAGACTATGGAATTAAAGCAGATATGGTTGCGAAAGATTACACAGCAGAAGGGCTTCTTGAAATGTTTAAGGGATTAAAACTTAATAATAAAAAAATTGGACTTCCCAGAACTATAGCCGCCAGAGATATGCTTCCAGATGGTCTGAAAAAAATGGGCGCAAATGTAATTGTTGCTGAGGCATACAGATCCGGACTTCCTAAAAATAAAGATAAAGTCCAAGCACTAATAACTAGTATAATCAACAAGGAAGTAGATGCTGTTACATTTACAAGCACATTAACAGTTCAAAACCTATTTAAAATGGTTAAATATGATAAAAAAGAAGAATTATTCAAAGTTCTCAGAAATGGAGATGTTATTGTGGCCGCAATTGGTCCTGTAACTGCTAAACCCCTTAAAGAACATTGTATCCCCGTTTTAATACCTGAACAATATACTGTTAAAGCTATGCTAGAAATTTTAAATGATAAAATTTAAAGAATTGGAATTAATAGTAGATAAAACCAAAATAAATTAGTATTTCAAGGTGAGAGGAATATGAAAGCAATAATATGGCCGGTTTATGTCGATTCAAAAAAAAGCAAACATGAAGGAAGAAAAATTCCCATGGACGATGCTGTGGATTCTCCGAAACTGAGAGAAATTTCAAAAGCAGCAAATAAACTCGGTTTAAATCCTGAAGTGGAAAAAAATAAATCATATTCCAGATCGTGGTGGGAAATTTCTGGCAGGGTAAGCGTTGATAAAACCATGCCCAAGAGGGAGATCCTGATTAAAATAAGCAAGCTGATCAATGGTGCCAGAAACAAATAAATTATAATAATAATACTTTTTAATATCTTCAAAGGAGTTAAAATGCTTAGATCTCATAATTCAATGAATTTATTATTTAAAAAGGCACAAGAACTGGTTAATCAGTCTGAAGACATTAAAATTTACACCCATATAGATTGTGATGGAGTAACAGCCGGTGCTATTCTTTCTTCAATGCTTGACAGGCTTGAAAAGGATCATGAAATAGAATTTATAAGTCTAGATAAAATCGAAGACCTAGAATCCGAAAATGAACTAACTATATTCACTGATCTTGGCTCAGGACAGGACATGAATAAATTTTGTACATCAACATCAAAGACCCTGATCTTAGACCATCATCCACCTGTTAGGAAAATAGAACAGTCTGTAAACGGGAAACTTGTGGAGTTGAACCCTCATTTCCATAATATAGATGGTTCATACGAAATTTCAGGGGGCGGCATGACATACCTCCTTGCAAGAACATTTGGATATCATGACCTAAGCTGGATGGGAGTTTTGAGTGCTGTTGGAGATATGCAGAACAGTTTTTCAGGGAAGATGGTGGGATTGAACAATGGAATTCTGAGCGAAAGCATTCAGAACAATTTGGTTGAATCTAAATACGACCTAGCAATCTATGGTAGACAGACTCGACCAATTTTTGTGGCATTATCATATTTTGGAGATGTTAATCTTCCAATTACAAATAACAAAACAGAATGCCTTTTACTTTTAAACAAACTTGATATTCCCTCTAAAAATGGGAGGAAACATAGATCACTATGTGATTTGAGTATAGAAGAGAAAAGTAGATTATTTTCTGAACTGGTTAGAATGTTGAGCCGTGAAGTTCCATCCCGATACGTTAAATACGTACCAAAACTTATTTCAGGGGATTCTTACGAGTTTTTAATGGAAGAAAAGTACTCACCACTCAGGGACGCAAGCGAATTCTCAACTGCTGTAAATGCTTGTGGCAGACACAACCACCATAAAGTCGCCTTAAATGTATTGAAAGGAGATAGAGGAGCCGGACTTGATGCAATGGAACATCTAGCACTTGAACATCGACGTTATCTTGCTAAGAAAATGGAATGGATTAGAGGAGACGACAGGATCATTCCCCTTAACAACTTACAATACTTTGAAGGTTCTGAAATAAAGAGTGAAGTAATAGGAACCATTGCTGGGATGATATTGAGTTATGGAGATTGGAAAAAACCAATAATAGGTTTTACACCAATAGGAGATAATAAGGAAGGAACAAAAGTATCCTTGCGATGTTCACGGCTACTTGCCTACGATGGTATTCACTTCGGAAATTTAATAAGAAAGGTTGCTGAGAAAGTTGGTGGAAGTGGAGGAGGACATTCCGTTGCTTGCGGAGCATACATCCCGGAAGGCAGTACTAGTAAATTCTTAACCCTATTTGATGAAAGTTTAAAGGGGTTAATTTAAATTAAAATTATTAACGAGGATTGTTTATGAAGGTTTTCAAGAAAAAAGGCGAACTTACAAGATTTCAGATTCTTGCAGAGATAGCTAAGGAACAACCCCATCTAAGACAGAAGGATATAGCTAAAAAATTGGATATAACTGTTCAGGCTGTTTCTGAGAATATAAAAAGTCTAGTTGATGACGGTTTTGTTGAAACTGGTATGGGTAATACAAGATATAAAATTACCAAACGAGGCATTGAAAAGGTGAAGACCGAGGCCCTAAACCTCAGAAAATATGCCGACAATGTTCTTGATACCATGAACACTTACAAATCAGTTTGGCCCGCTATAGCCAGGGAGAATATGATATCTGGCGAAACTGTATGGCTTGAAATGGAAAATGGTACACTCTACGCAGGTAAAGAAGAAAAATCTGCCTATGCAAAGGTCTTAAAAACAGCTGCTGCTGGAGAAGATGTGGCATTGGTAAAACTCGGTGGTACAATACAACTAAAACCAGGATACGTTGTTGTAATACAGGTTCCAACTATTAATGAAGGTGGATCAAAGGCATGTGATACTGAAAGGATCATGGAAATATACAATAGAGGATTTGACAGAGTAGGAATAATGGGCACTGTTTCAAGAGCAGTTACGACTAAACTGGGAATAAAAACAAACTTTGAATTCGCCACTCCAGATGCAAGTGTAGCGGCTGCTAAAAGAGGTCTTAATGTACTTGTATTTGCTGTTGGGAAAATGACTAAGAGTTTAATAAGGAAACTGGAGCATGACGGATTGAAATATACTGTAGAAGATGTTTCATTAGAGAAATACTAGTTATTTTTTTAAATTTAGTGTTAAATTTATTATATTCTCAAAATGAGTTCGATCTCAATATTAGCGATTCATTCTGAGTATTATTATAGAAATCTGCAGCCATAAGAATCAATTCGAGAAATTATGACTTCTTCAATTGTAGTATCGGGAGTTTTAGACAGTGCAAATGCAGTATTTCCAAGCATTGCCATTGATGCACCGATAGTTTCATCTTCTAGGATATTTATTATGTCTAGAACATCATTGCTCAAGAATCCTGTTTCCAATGAAAATCTTTTTGATAGTTTCATGAATGTTTCTGGATCAGGTTTCTTCAAAAGTTCATTTAACATGTTTTTTCCTGTACTGTTGATTCTTTTTTTGTGGATTGGGTCTCCGATTATTTCTGATGTTTCGATTCCACCAAGACTTTTGGAGATCACGAAAAGATCTTCATCTAGGATTATTTTATCAGTAACAGCGATACCGGGAGCCCCTTCCTTAAGTCTTAATGTTATACCCCCATTAACTTCGGCAATCACATCTCCAAGTCCACTTTTCATCTCAATCTCAGCAAGATGAGCCATAGCTGCAGCTGTATTAAAAGTTATATCCAGTTCAAGGATCTTGGCTGTTGCCAAGGCAGTTCCAAGAGCACAAGCAGCTGAAATACCATATCCTGCACCAATTGGTACTTCAACTTCATGATCAACTATTAGTGTTTTGTATTCCAGAAGTTTGCTGATTGCAAAATCCCTTTCCATCAACTCAAGGGTTTTAAATGTTATTGAAGAATTTTTAGCATCTTCATCACCATTGATTCTTACATCTATTTCTGGATTAATATTAGAATCTTTATCAACAATCTGGAGGTGAGTGATTACTCCTTTATCCATTGCTACACCCGCACCACATGATCCTCTCTTTAAAGGTTCTTGATTGTCGATAATTTCAAAAAATCCTGTAATATGTGATGGTGCGAAAACGGAACATTTCATTTTTATCACTATATTTAATATGAATGGTTACCATAAGTAGTCTTCTAAAGGTCAATTGGAAGATTTAGTTGTACTGNNTATTCCAAAGACTGCTATTGAAACAGCAATAGCAAGTTCAAAGTTGTTACTGGCAGCTGTAAATGATAATGCAGATGTTTTAGAGTAATCCGCACCTGCCTTATATCCTAACAAAAAGGTTGTGAAAAACATTATTACGAAGTATAATAGTAGTGGAATGGCTATTATCACTACATCAAGGGGTAATTGGACTATGACATTTCCTTTTAAGCTGAACATCAGTATGATTGTAAATAATAGTGCTATGAGCGTTATGGGGCTGATTTTAGGTATGAATTTTTCATTGTACCATTTAATACCTTTTCGTTTTACTAGGAAGTATCTGGTTAATATTCCAG
>PMMV01000088.1 GCA_003162115.1 Methanobacterium sp. | reverse complement strand
ATAGTTTAGTTACATGTCTAGGGTAAATGTATAAACAATTTTGTTTATCTCCTTACTTTTTATTAACTTTCCATTGAATTATGCAGCCAACACACTTTTATAGTATGATTAGTATCCATATTGTTATTGGATAATAAAAAATAAATTAAAGAAAATATATATTCAAACAATTGTATATGTGAAATTTTATTTTTAATTTGCCTAAAATTCTGATATTTATTTACATAAAAAACAAGATCAAATTTAAAATTGCTGATCTCATCTTCAAAATAGCCATATGCTCCCTAGTAAACCTGAGGGGGTTAAATATAGCTGCATATTGATTTTCTTTACCTGTAATTAGATCGGTGATTATCATGCCTGCTGTTGTTCCATTTAACATACCCCAAAAACCAAATCCCGTTACCACATAGACACCCTCTTGAGATGTTTTACCTATTATCGGAAGATCGTCATCAGTTGTACTGTCATGACTAGACCATCTGTAATCAACAGATTTAACATCCAAATGCTGGTATGCATATTTTTCAAGTCTATCATAATATACATTCTTATCTTTTACATCCACAGGGCTGTGTTCNNTCCATTTGTATACAATCCAATAACAAAGGATCCTTCTGGATGGAGATGATTACGAAGTTCATCCGGATCATAAACTGGGGTGTTGGTTGATATCACAACATTATCAGCCATTATCGATCCATGATCAGTGACCACTTCCTTAACGTTACCTTCTTTAACATCAATAAAACTAGTTTTTTCGAAAATATAACTCCCATCTCCATCTATGTAATCTGAAAGGGATAATAAATACTTTCGGGGATGAAACTGTGCCTGATTATCATACTTGATGGACGGTCCTGTTTTAAAGGGTAGTGGCACATCATCTGGAAAGGAAACTGGAAGCCCTAATTCTTTCACAAGATTGAACTCTCTTTTAAACTTACTGGTCAGTTTAGGTGACTCATTATAAATGTATAGTGGAAGACGATGAAATTCACAATCAATATCATGAATCCTTATGATTTCCGCTATTTTATCCAGAGCAACAATGTTAGCATTGGCATATGACTGGGCCTTGTCCTTTCCTAGTTTGTATCTTATATAACTGTATCCTGCAGATACACTTATCTTGGCGGTGGTTCCAATAGTCACATCCTTAACAATCCTATCTGCTTCGATGACTGCCACATTATATCCTGCTTCTTTAAGTAATGTTGCAGTGGTGATACCAGCAATACCCCCTCCCAATATGGCCACATCAACTTTTAATCCCACTTTCAGTTGTGGAAAGTTTGTTGAGGGACACTTTTCTAACCAAAATGGTTTTTCTTTTTCGAAAGTTATACCTTGATTTGTCATATTATTTCCAAATTCAAAAAAAATTAATTTAAATATTTCTTATTTTTTCATGTCACAGAGTAGGCAGCCTCCGACACCAGCGTTTTCTCCTTCTAATTCCCGGATGATAACCACCATAGCACTCACAGGTATTCCAGTTACTTTGCTTGATTCAGAAAATATTAACTAATAGAAATCTTATCAGTTTTAGAATTCAACCCCATATGAACCAGAACTTCAGCTACTTTTTTACGAACATCTTCCTCTTCCTCGTCTTTTAAAGTTTGGTTTAAAGGTTTTAAGGCCCTTTCATCCCCTATTTTACCAAGTGTCTCTGCTGCTCCATATCGAAGATCCAACTCTCCGTCCTTTAAAGCCTGAATAAGAGGTACCAATGCAAGTTTTCCTATTTTAGATACTTCCTTCCATTTTGCTTTTGCAATTAAATAGTATACATTTTCTTGTCCACCTTTAGATTTCCAACCTATATTATCAAGAGCCCCTGCTGCTTCCAATCTAATATAACTATCTTTGTCCTTTAAAGCATTAATAAGGGGTTTTACTGCCCTTTCATCCCCTATTTTACCCAGAGAATCTGCTGCTCTATATCTAAGATATCTATTTTCATCTGTTAAGGCCTGAATAAGAGGGATCACTGCAGGTTCTCCTATTCTACAAAGTATATCTGCTGCCCTCTTTCGGAAAATATCTCCATTTTTGTCTTTTAAAGCTTGGATAAGAGGGTCTATCGCCATTTGATATTCCATCTCGATAAGGGTGTCTGCTACTTCCTCTCTTACATGCCGATTATTACTTGTTAATTCTTGTACTAAAAAATCAGAACTTTCTTTATCGACATTAGTAATAACATCCATAAATAATTCTGTTAAGTATCTGTCACTTTGATTACGGCAAAACCTAAAATATAAATCGTGTATTATATCCGTAGCCTTTTCATCTCCAATCTTGCCGAGTGCTGTTATAGTTGAAGTTAATATGTCACGATCATATGTTTCATGTTTTTTTATGTCTTTTAAAATGTGTATTAAGTGTTCAACTGAATTTTTATCTCCTATCTCCCCCATAATATCAATATAATATATTTGGGTATCTCTATTTTGATTAATGTACTTAAACATTAAATTTCTTGATGCGGGTTCTCCAATTTTAATAAGAGCGACTTTAGCTCCTTCCTCAAGTTTTTCATCGTTTAACGCCATTATAAGAGTATCTACTGCAGGGTCTCCAATTTTAACAAGAGCTTTTAAGACTTCATTTTGGACTTCTTCTTCATCTTTTAAAGATTGAGTCAAAGGTACTATGGCTCTTTCATCACCTATTTCCCCCAAAGCAAT
>PMMV01000101.1 GCA_003162115.1 Methanobacterium sp. | reverse complement strand
ACTGCAAGCATCCATCCAATTATGGATATTACAAGTGCTATTACATCAATATTTTTGGTGACATATGGTGCATTGTACTTCCTGTAGCTCAGCACAAGACCCACTATGGATCCTAATACAAATGAAATTATGTATATGAGGTAAGTTGTATCGTTCATTGAATCACCATTTTATGCCGGCCTGTAAAGGTATATTAATGAAATTATTATGGATATTAAAACGACTATCATGGCCCCTTTCTCAGCATTCTCTGCAAGGTGTACAAATTTATGTTTGTATTGGAAAAATGTCAGGATCATGATTAGAAAAACTGCAATTGTAAGTGGCANNAACAGTACATCTTTTTCTTGTTCTTCCATTTTCAAATCCTCTTTAAGTTATCAATCTATGATTTTTGTTCAATTTAAACTTTGTATAAATTTAATCTAAATTCATTTAATCTTTTTACAACTTAGATCATGAGGAGCAGGATTGAACCTACTATTCCTATGAATGCAAAGCTAACCTGCATCATAACAGAATGGTTTGGATTCAATAGAGGTGTAGTGGCATTTATAAATGCAACAACAGCCGTTAGAACCACCATTCCAATCAGGTAAGCAGGTATACTTAAAGGGCCTAGGAAAACTGTTAAGAATATCCAGAGAAGCATGTACCATGCTATAGATTCAGATATCATCAAGTATCCCCTTAACAGTCCGAAGTGTTCTGTTTCATATCCTGATACTATATCCTTTCCCTTTGTAATTGCAAAGGGTGAGTAAGGTGACTTTGAAAGTATTAACACGAAGAACATTAAAGCTGCGAGTGGTATTGCAAACAATAAAGGTCCATGTACAGATTGATAGTTTACAATACTGGTTATGTTCATGGTTCCAGCTTTAAGGTAGATTATAATTAAAACAGCAAAGAGTGGAACCTCTGCTGCAGCTGAGTAAACCGCCCTAACACAACTGAGCTTACCGTAGGGTGATCCAGACGATGATCCAGCGTTGTGTTCAACTATTTTATGAATGGCGTATATTGCAAATATCAGTAATAATGACCCACCAGTTACTGGACCAACAATCACAGCCGCAACCCAGATAACACATAACATTGCTGTTATCACGATATAAAAGGGCATAGCAGCTGTTCTGGGGAATGCTGATTCTTTTATAAAGAATTTCAAAGTGTGTAAAAGGTGCTGGATTACAGGTGGTCCTGGCCGACCTTGAATTCTGGCCATTATCTTTCGCTGAAGTCCAAATAGGATGCTACCTATTAGAAATGCAATAAAAACGTTTAACAAGATGTTTGACATCAAATTCATCTGATCACCGATAATTTATCTTGAATAAAGATAGATTGCATGTTTTAATTATGTTGGAATTCATTGTTATAACCCTTTAATAGTAAAAATTTTTATCATAGTTTAGTATCCAATGAATGGTTCTCTTCTTTTATCTTCTTCATCTTCCTTACGACCCTTGGCCATTGCAATGAGTCCAAAAGAAAGTATCGATACTGGTATGGCCACCAGTGAAATTGCATACACGATCCAGTTTGCTGGATTGAAGATCAGCGCATATGCTATACTTACCAATGAAATTATTAAGAGTAGCCAGCTGATTGTTTTGAGTTTATCCATAAAATTTTCACCTTAAAACGGTTTGTTGATTATGAGAAGTATTTCTATCACCCTTACAATTACCAGTAGCGAGCTCAGGTGGATTATAAGTAGGAATGGCGAACCTGGGGTTCTGAACATTTCAGCTTTGGTTGCAAAGAAGGGTGCAACACCAGTTTCTCCTGCAACACCAAGGAATAGCAATATGGAACCTAAGAGCATCATAGGTGTGGTATATGTCAAACTGTTAATAGCTAGAATACTTACAGTTCCTGCTGATGCTAATATCAAAGCAGCACCTGCAAATAATGGTGTTGATGCAATCATTGCAATCAGACCGTACTGGAATGCAGCATCTAATACATCAACTTGTTTAACTGCACCCACAATTCCAATGTTAACAATTCCAATTAAACATACAAAGAGTGTGAAATCAAAAACATCTCCTGTTACCATGGCACCTGCAGTTGCAAGTCCGCATATAATTGCGAGGAAACGTCTAAACTTGAATTCCTTCTTAGCCACCTTTAATTCCCTGTCGCCAAGTGTTCCGAATTCAGCTTCAACCTGGGTTTCTGTTTTACTTATTGCAATGATGAAAGTGAATGTCAGTGCAGCTGCGAACATGAAAAGGTTAAAGGAAGTCATGTAGAATACAATGTCTCCAAGGGGTATGATTCCAATTAATTGTGAGCCTAATATTGATACGACCATTTAACTTACTCCTTTCTGAATTCTTCTCTGTTCATTACACCAATTAAGCCTGCTTTAAATGCAACCTTAATAAACACTCCAAATGCTGCAAGCATCAAACCTAATAACCAGTAGTTTGGGAATACGAATAGTACCAGAAATCCCATGAGCCATAAACACCAGGCAATACCCGATGCTCCTGCTATACCCTCCCAGAGACTTGAAGGCACTCCTCTAACAGTTAAGGACATTACATAAAAGAGAATCCCTCCTCCTGCAATTGCCCCTCCTGTGAATCCTGAGAGAAAAGCACCGTATATAACCAGTATGACTGCAATAAACACCGGTGCTGTCTGGAGTATCTCCATGTCGAAGTTAAGCGGTGTGGGTATGAGTGCAACTGATTTACCTGTTTTACGCATCTCCCTGCTCATTAATATCTCACATATTGCCAGAATCTCTGCAAGTTCGACAACCAGACCGGGTAGTACAAGAGATTCAGCAAGGTCTGTTCCCACGGCTGCAACAATTATGAGCATTGCTATACCCACAATGTCTGTGAGTATCAAAACCTGAAGATCATTTTTCTCGATGGATATACCAAAGAGACCTATTAGGGCTACAATAATTCCGACAGTTACTGCCGGTGCATATATTGCAACAACTACAGGAGAAACAACTGGAGGTACAAGGACCAACATCAGTCTTCCCTCCTCATTGTGAAGTTTATGGCAATAAATGATGCTATGACAAATGCCATCATGAGTATGCTTGACTCGAGTACTGTATCAAATCCCCTAGTGTAGTAGAGGATTTCATCTATGAGTCCTCCAGGTGATGAATAAATTGAAGTACCGTAGTAAAGCGTTGTATTTTTAACACCCATTGCAATTGGGGATAAGTATGCCGTTATCTCTCCTATTGCAGGTAAAAATTGTGGATATTGTGCCTTCACAATTCCCCTTTGCACGAAGGTTACTCCTCCCCTGTCGTACGGTGCCAACGGATCCACGGAATTTATCTGATTCTGAGGTTCTGGTCTTGGATAAAGTTGATGATCGTTAAGTGCAAGGGGTATAACTAAACCTCCCAAAAGTACAATTGCAAGTAACAGTGCATAGAATCTTGGAATCCTGTCAGGATTCGCAAGGGAATTCCAAAATCTCCCTATACTCTTCAAAGCTCGGCCCCCATTTCTTCTAATCTTACAATAGCTCTTAAAAGTATCAGTGTAATGATTGATGTGGCTGCAATAAATGTTAAAAGTGCAATGGTGTGGTTGTAACTTAGAAATATGAGTGAAACACCTACTGCAGGGATTTCAGTGTTCAAAGTCCTTACCAACGGATCTTTAACTCCCGGACCTATTACAGTAGCTATGCTTCCGACTATTACCAGGAAACAACCTGTGTAAAACCATATATAGACTTCAAGCAAAGAATCCGTCCTCCGGGGATTTTATTTTTTTCTTACGTATTTCATCAAGCTTGGTGATTGCAATTAACATTATGACAGTTGATATAGGATCGAATATAGCTGCTGCCACTGCAACGTCGAGGTACTTTGCAGATACTATCAGCCCAATAAAACCTCCCTGAAGAAGTGCAAACATTATAACTTTATCCATGGGTTTTTTGAGCAGTATAATACCTGCTGTTCCGATGAGGAGAACACCTACAGATACTGTAGTCAAAGTTATGAGGTCTAGAAACGGATACATTTATTCCACCATTCACAATCCTTAAATTTTTTAAATTATTTAACAATAAAATTTTGAATTTTTAATATGTTATTCATCCAATATTATTTCATTTTTAACCCGTCCAATGGAGTAGGCTATGGCATTTGAGCTTATAGTCGAAGCTATAAAGTATGTAATGGCAATAATTGCACCGAAGGGTGTTTGAATGTACAGTGCCATGATACCAGCTATTCCGAAACTCATTGCATTAAGGTAAAGCATCCTTTCAGATCTATCCTGTGCAAAAAGAGTTCTGAGTGCCATTAAAAGAACAATAATTCCTAATATCTGGATCAGCATGATAATCGACCTGTTTTTTTATAATATTTATGATTGAGATGATCTTTGAGTTCCATAATTAATACCTTCAGGTTAGTTTGGTATGCCTTCCCATTTTCTCGGCTATTCTTCCGAGTAACTTTGATGCCAGAGGATGGTGAAGTCCCTGTATTGTGACTATTGCCAGTACCATTCCAACAATGAAATCTGCTGGGCCTATTCCGATATAGGATGCAGCAAATATTATACATGTAATTGAGAGAGCTCCTGTTGTGCCGGCATATCCAGGGTCTGCACATAGCCTGTTACCGATGTACACCAATATAGCTGCTATTAAACCTCCTTCAGGTGTTCCTATAGTGTAACAAGCTGCAGATGCTAGTAGTGTACCTGCTGAAGCATCAGGAGAACATACGATGTTTCCCTGGAAAAATCCACCCGCAAGATCTCCTCCACGTCTTTTTACAGACCTTCCAATTACTTCAGCACCCTTAACACCAGGCTCTTCTGGGAGTCCCATCCATGTATCTATTAAAACGAAGTTTATCCATGAAAGTACAGCGGCTATAATAATTGCTATGATCACGTTCATGAAGATTCCTCCGTTTGAGGTTTTGGCAGAAGACTTTCAAGGAAGTACTTGGCAAAGATGGCGGTTAAAACTCCTACAATAACTGCTACCAGCAGTCCATCATGTCCTAGTTTAAACAGCATGGCTGTAAATCCTATAGCCAGAACAGATGTGGGGAATATTATACTGATAGTAAACGAATATCTCATAGGTATTTCAGGCAGAATTGGAATTCTCAAAACCAGTCCCACTACCATGGCAGATATAATCGCCAGAATATAACTCAATATGGTTATCAATACATTAGCATGAATAATCATGATAGAACATCATCCTACTCGATATATAAATGTTTTCTATAAAAATTATTAATTTGAAGAATGTGTATAAAATATAACACTCTTTCATTTAGTTAATCTTGTTAACCAGTATAAAAATCTTTTCAAGAATTATAGTATAATATCTGGAAAAAATGAATGTTATTTGTTGTAATTAATACTAAAAAATTGATACTTTATGATACTAGATTAATGTTCAAATACTTTTTAACTGTAATACACTCTTGAATCACCATCATCAAATATTCTGTTTTTGAGATTAGTTACGCTACTTAGATCGGCATATATTCTGTTACGGTTGGCTTGGCTTGTATATCCCACAAGATAACCGTTTTCAGTGTTTAATTTTCTTAGGTACATATAGGTGTTGGTAGCGTTATAGGGTGTGAATTCAGATATTCCGTTATTTGATGAAATCTCATTAATATTCGGTGTGAATCTGTAAAATATGAATTTACCATAAACATCTGTGTAGATGTTTGAGCTAACCCTATTATCTATTAACCACTGCGCACCAATACCTTCCTCATAATCAAATAGTGGATAATAATCGGATAATCGGTTTTGATTACTCAGATGCATTGGAATAGACTGATCTGTTAGTACACTAATAAATCCTGTATTAAAAAGCATAAAAATAAGGAGAAATACCGAAAATATCTTTAATGAACCTTCACCATCGATTTTTCTCCTACTCACAACTTCATAGATTGATCCTAATACTTTAATACCCCCAATAACACATAAAGGGGACAGGATGATGAATGATAATTCATATATACGGGATATGTTGAAAGCCCCTTCGAATGAAGGAACAAGAAAACCAGCAATTAGCATAACAATTGCAACAACAGAAAATGCCATATAAGTATTTTGAAATCTTTTTTCATAGATTTTCAGAAATACCAGGACCATGCCCATTAAACTGAAGAATACAACAGCGAAATTTAGGTACCTTAAAACAGTAACGATCCACGTTATTTCTTCCCCTAAAAAGAAACAAAGAATCACCAGAACAACTATACCTATAGCAGCAATGACTTTGTTGTTTAGTCTATCCCGAATTTTATCATAGATTGAGCCAGTCCAGTTATGTTCAGTGTTATGAAACCGTTTTTGAATTATTTTAAACATGTATAATATTATTAAAATAATAATGATCAGTAAAACTATTAAAAGAGCATATATTAAAGGACCTGGAACTAGTCCTAATTGTTGAATCCATAAATTTAATGAATCAAAAAAGTCTTGTTTGATGTAAGTTGTAACATCGATTATTGAATTAATAGCGAGTCCCTGAGAGAAACTACTATACCATATGTATGCAAATAGAGCTGTGAATGCAGTGATTGAAGGTAATACAATTAAAAGAGTTTTATTTCCTATAAAATCTAATTTATTCCTTGAGATATTAAAGTGTGTAATATTAAACAATCCAAGCATCAAAGTAACACCAATAAGGGCTGCTATAAAGAAATATGCTGTTGAGTAGTGGGAAACAACAAGGCCCATGCTGAAAAGAAACATCAGCACTATTAAATTTAATTTTAATTTTCTATCTAAAAATAACAGCAATAAAAGCACCAGAAAGAGTTCTGCTGTCATTTCCCGTGTGAGTGAAAGTAGTTCTATATAAAATGTGTTGAAGGAAATAAAAAGGAATACCGCCATAAATGATATTTTAGAATATTGTATCTGTGATTTAAATATCTTGTACAATCCTAGGGGTATTAATGAGAATATGAATGGAATAATTATCTTTAAAACATAATCTAAACTGAGATTAGATAACAAGGAGTATACTGGACTCAAAATAACAATACTAAGCATTGAATTGTAAGCATCCGGTAACATATAATTCCAGTGGGAGAATGTTAAAACTAGATTTGCCATGTAATATTCGTTTTGTATGTCCCATCCCCATACGTAGGGTGAAATTAAAGAACTCATATATATGAGAGATATGGAGATGATCCAAATGGTAAATGGATATAATTTTTTTGGTATCTTATCAACAATCACTAAAACAAAGGTAATAGCAATTAATGCCAATAATATCATGGAAATTATATTGTTATGATATAAATTCATGGTGTAGGAGCCAAAAATGGCAAAAAATGGGATTAAACACAGAAATAGAAATACCGGCGATATTATATCTTGAGTGTCGATTAAATTGGGATTATTAAAGTTTTTATCGCTTAAATAGCTTAATATGGATAAAATAATTACATAGACAGTTATAACCACAGCTATGGGGAAAATTGTTAGTGGGCTGGAAATTCCTGTAAATGGAAGTATCATGTTTGCCAGAAATCCTAAAAACATCACGCTTAATACGCTCAAACCCACAGCATACAGCAATGATTTGATACTGCCCATCTGATGTATACGAAGTATTCTTAAGATCAAATATCCTGGTATGAATGTTAAATAAATGAATACTATTAACTGACTTAAAACTGGAATTGTAATGTTTTTAAGATTTAATCCCACAACAACCAGCATCAAGATTTGTATTATGATAATCAATTTTATGAACCGACTAAATTTCCAGTCGTTCATTTGAAGGGGATTATTCAGCAACATTTTAAATCTTTTTTTAATTTTCTAGGATAACTCTCTTATAAAAATAGAATTATGATCTATATCACATAATAATTTATAATTTTATAAGTATATCTCTAGGCTAAAATATATTCTAATAACAGATTTTGCAACAATATTTTTTAATATGACACAGAATACGAAATATAAAAAAGAGGAATTTATATAATCTTATTATGAATAAATAGATATTTAAATAATAAAAAGCTGAGAATGAATTTAATTTAAATTTTTAGGGTGTCAGAATGAACTTTGATAAAACTTTAACAATAATACTAATTGTTTTACTAGTGGCTGCTGTTGGAGCAACAGTTTACATAATAGTTAAACCTAATCCAGGTGATAAATTTACAGAGTTCTATATTTTAGGAACAGGGGATAAGGCAGGCAATTATCCAACCAACCTGAGTGTGAATGAAACTGCTAATGTTACAATTGGAATTGTTAACCATGAACAAGCCACAACTAGTTACACTATGGAATCAACCTTAAACGGTGGAACAACATCCGATGTAAATTATACATTGTTAAATAATGAGACAAGGATGATAAATTACTCTTTCAGGCCTACACAAGCTGGAAATCAGACATTAGAATTCAAACTATACAAGTTACCATCTAATGGTACTGTTTATCGTTCAGTTTATATCTATTTAAATGTGGTATAATTTAGAAATTTAAAAAGAATTTATTAATTTAGAAGTATCAGTGTGGAATATTATGAAGAATAAAAAGGTAGCAGTTACAGGTGGTCTTGGATTCATTGGATCCCACTTGGTTGAAAGACTAAATGAAAACAACGATTTGGTAATAGTTGATAATCAATCATCTGGAAATATTAAAAATATTCAAGATCTAGATTTCTCAAGGATAGACACGGACTTCGGTGACATTACCAGGGTTAACCTCGAAAGAATTTTTGAAGATGTGGATTATGTGTATCATATGGCAGCTGTGACCAGTGTACCTCAAAGTGTGAATGATCCTCTAAGATCAAACGAAGTAAACATTACAGGCACATTAAAGGTTCTTGAAGCCGCGAAGAAATGTGGTGTAAAGAAGTTAATATTCTCTTCATCATCAGCTGTTTACGGTGAAACAGCATCCCTCCCAATAAGTGAAAAAAATCCAGTTAATCCCCTCTCGCCCTATGCAGTTACCAAAGTTACTGGAGAACTGTACTGTACATTATACTCTGAAATATACGATCTTCCAACCATAGCGCTTAGATATTTCAATGTATTCGGACCTAAACAGGATCCAGAGTCACAATATGCAGCTGTTATACCTATTTTCATAGATAAAATACTTAAAAATCAAAGACCGGTTATATATGGTGACGGAGAACAGACAAGGGATTTTGTTAATGTTAAAGAGGTAGTAGATGCGAATATACTGGCAGCAGAATCTAATGAAACTGGTTCGTATAATATTGGCCTTGGAAAGAGTACAACAATCAACTATTTGTTTGAAATGATTAAAGAAACCATGAAAAAAGATATTAAACCGGTATATAAAAATGAACGTCCTGGTGAAATAAAACATTCAGTTGCCGACATATCCAAGGCAAGATCCTTAGGATATTCACCTAAAAATGATTTTACTGATGAATTGACTGAAACAGTTGAATGGTTTAAAAAATTAAATTGAAGTTTATTTTTTTTATTTTTTTTAATAAAAAGAGAGATTTGAAGGTATGACCACAGCCCGTAGAATAGCAAAAAATACCACTGTGCTCTTCATAGCCTAGATAACAAGTTATTTGTTGGGATTTTTTATAACTATGTACACTGCACGGTATTTAGGAGTTGCTGGTTTTGGAATAATATCACTAGGTATTTCAATAACAGGTATCTATGGTGTTTTTGCTGATATGGGTCTTAGTACGTTAATGATAAGGGATATTGCCCGTGATAAAACTTTTACAAATAAATATATAACCAATATTGCAATTATAAGAGTTTTACTTGTAATTTTAATGGTAGCATTAGTTGCTATAACAGTTAATTTAATTGGTTACAATCAAGTTACAACCACTGTTATATACCTCCTAACATTATCCACCATAATAACAGCTTTTGGTAGTATTCTAACCTCAGTTTTCCAAGCCAATGAAAAGATGAATATTTATCGATTAACATCGTCTTTAACAGTGTGTTAATGCTAGCTGGAACTCTGATTGGAATATATTACCATTTCAATGTCATTTACTTTGCATCTGTCTACGTTTTTTCAAGTTCTATTATTCTAGTACAAACTTTACTGATATACGTCTGGAAGTTCTCAATACCAAAAATCGAATTTGATCGAAGTTTTTGGAAGCCAAAAATAAAAGAAGCTTGGCCCTTTGGTGTAACAGCACTTTTTATGAATATATACTTCTTGATAGATTCTGTATTATTATCAATAATGGTAGGTACCACCGTTGTGGGATAGTACAGTGCATCCTACAATCTTATAGTGGTATTACTCTTTGTTCCCATTGTACTCAATGTAGTTACCTTCCCTGTGATGTCGAAATTTTATGTAACGTCGAAGGAGTCACTTCGGCTTGCATATGAAAAATATTTCAAATATGCCACCATAATTGGCATACCACTCGGTGTCGGCACAACATTACTGGCAGATAAGATCATACTACTAATTTATGGAACACAATTTATTCCATCCATCATAGTCCTGCAAATACTGGTGTGGTCCGCAGTACTCATATTTATGAGCAGCGCATTTGCACGTTTACTCGAAGTTACAAACAAACAGCTGGTTTTAACTAAAATAACAGTTTTTAATGCTGTAATAAATATTATTCTAAATATTTTACTCATACCTAAATACAGTTACATTGCAGCCAGTTTTGTAACAGTTTTTACCGAACTATCATCTTTATTACTTTTAATCAAAGTTGTTTCATCCATGGGCTATCAATTATCCAGCAAAGAATTATCAACCCTAATTAAAGTAGTTGTAGCCAGTACTGTAATGGCTGTTTTTATAATTTTCCTCAAAAACTGGAATTTATTCCTGTTAATCTTGACCTCAACCATAATTTACATGATAACCCTAATTTTAATAAAAGGATTAGATGATGAGGATATTAAAATATTTAGGAGTATATTAGGCAAATAGTTATATTATCAAAAAAGAAAACAGATCATAATAATTTAATCAAAAATTTACATTAAACTTCGTATTTTGTATCAACTTAAAACCTATTAGGAAATGAATCTTATGAGTGCAGTACGTAAAGTTGCAAAAAATACAACGGTCCTACTCATATCCCAGATTATAAGTTATATTCTGGCTTTTTTCTACACCATTTACACTGCTCGTTATCTGGGTGCATCTGGTTTTGGAACAATATCATTTGCACTTGCTTTAGGTGCAATACTGTCAATATTCACTGAATTGGGTCTCAGCACCCTCACAGTAAGGGAAGTATCAAGGGATAAATCACTAGCAAATAAATATATTGGAAATACCATAGCTTTAAAAATAATATTAAGCAGCATTACCTTAGTTTCAATGGTTTTGGTTGTTACCCTGCTCCATTATCCTCCTCAAATTGCTTCTGTAATATATTTAATTACCATTTCATTTGTTGTTGGTGCTTTTACAGCAATTTTTTACTCTGTCTTCCAGGCATACGAAAAAATGGAGTATCAATCGATTGGTCAAATAATAAACAGTATCATAATGTTTTCAGGTATTTTACTAATTATTAATTATCAGCTGTCCATAGTAAATTTTGGTTGGATATATTTAATTGCCAGCGTAATATCATTAATTTACGGCATTATAATCTGCATGTGGAAGTTTGTTTTACCAAGAATAGAGGTTGATTTGAATCTGTGGAAGTTTATACTATCAAAAGTAGAAATAGATCTGATTCTATGGAAATTTCTTATAATCGAAGCAATTCCCCTCACCATATCAAGTGTTTTCTTATTGATTGCCTTTAGGGTAGATACTATACTACTACAAATAATAAATGGTAATGTGGCTGTAGGATTGTACAACGCCGCTTATAGTTTAATGACCGCCTTAATGTTTGTACCGTTAGTGTATGTAAGTGCCATATTTCCAATGCTTTCCAGATTAAATGTGTCTTCTAAAGAATTGTTAAAGATTTCATATGAAAGATCCGTTAAATATCTAGTTATCCTTGGACTGCCCATTGCAGTAGGTACAACTCTCCTTGCTAATCCAATAATATTAATCATATACAAATCAGGATTTTCACAATCAATAGTTGCACTTCAGATTCTGATCTGGTCCATCCCAATAATATTCATCAATTATATTCTAGGAACAGCTATAAATTCTATAAACAAACAACGAGATACTGTTAAAACAACATTTGTTGCCATGCTACTGAATATAGTCCTGAATTTACTGCTGTTACCAAAATATGGTTTAATAGCAGCTTGTTTCATTACTGTACTTACAGAATTGACATGCTTTATGTTTTGGTTCCATATTATGAATGTTCATGGATATAAGATTCCAATTCTCAAAATTTTACTAAAACCCGCATTAGCAAGTTTAATTATGGGACTAGTTATTATTCTAATAAATGCAAATATCATACTAGTGATTCTCTTATCAACAATCATATACTTCGGGGTTTTATACATCTTAAAAACATTTTCAGAAGATGATATTAACCTATTTAAAAAGATAATTGGTAGAAGTTAAACATTTATAAATAAATATAAAATGAAATAGTAGTTCATTAAACAATATTCATTAGAGGTCTTTGAATGAAAATATCCGTATCAATAAACACATACAACGAAGAAAAAAACCTTAAAAACTGTTTAGAATCTGTTAAGTGGGCCGATGAAATAGTTGTTGTTGATATGTACAGCACGGATAAAACAATTGAAATTGCCAAGGAATATACCGATAAAATATTTTATTATGAAAATCTGGGCTATGCAGATCCAGCAAGGCAGTTTGCTCGAGATCAAACATCAAATGAATGGATATTAATAGNNACGCAACAAAACATCAAACAACTGGATATTAGTTATTGATGCAGATGAAATAGTTCCAAAAAAATTAAGGGATAGATTAATTGAGATAATGGAAGATAATCTAGGAGACGTAATATATATACCTCATAATAATTATTTTGCTGGTAAACAAATAAACAGGATGGGCTGGGGTGCCCTTGATGATCTGCATCCACGATTTTTTAAGAAAGAATATTTAAATTTTGGTGATCAGATCCATGAATTCTTTAGAATTAACGATAACGCAAGAATTTATAAAATAGACGATCCTGAAGAGGGATTCATTCACTTCAGCTACATAAATTTTGAACACTACATTGAAAAAAGTCTTAATGGGTACACGAGCATAGAAGCCAGGAATATATTTGAAGGTAAAAAAGAAAAAATTCAACTGNNGTTCAAATTATTTAGAGAATTCATGATACATTATATCCTCGCTAAAGGGTATAAGGATGGTTTCAGAGGGTTTTCAATCAGTTTTCTATCTGTAATGTATCGTATGGTGACTTATCTGAAGGTCAGATTAATGGAAGAATATGATTCTGAGGATACACGCAAAGAAATAATCGAAGAATATCAGAACATTGCAGACAAGGTTATTTCAGAATATCAAAGTAAAAAAAAATTATAGTAAAATACTAATTTTACATTTATACCTGAAAATTTAGATTTAAGAGAGAAAAATATGTCTAAAATACATGTAAATATTCTTACGAGCCGGAATATTAATTGTGGAATCGCAGATACAACCGAACAACTCGTAAATGAATTAGAAAAGTGCAAAAATTTAGAAATTAATGTTATACCAATAGGAGATACGGATGCAAATAATCCCTTGTATTTTATTAAATTATTAAATGGCATAAAGGAAAATCAGATTACCCACATCCAGTATCAGCCAGACCTTTATGGAAAGCTGCCAGTACCTTCTTTAGAAGTTAATTACTTACCATTGGTTATTAGTATCCTAAAACTACGTAGAAATAAGATTGTAACAACCCTTCATGAGGTTGGGCTTAATTCTCAGATAAATAGACTGATACTTAAGTTTTTGAATTCATCAGACCGATTGGTTGTTCACAATATGAAAATGATTGAAATATTAAAGAAGAACGGGATAGACGAAAATAAAATTTTTGAAATTCCACTGGGATCATCTGAACCTGAAATATTAGATAAAAATGAATGTAAAGCAAAATTAGAAGTTTCTGGAAGGAAAATAATCACCATCTTTGGATTTGTTAGCCAGAATAAGGGCCATGATCTTATAATTGAAATTTTACCAAAATTAGATGAAAACACTGTATTATTCGTTGCAGGTAGTGCAAGAACCGGAGATCAGGAAAAGTACAAAAAATCATTGGAAAACCAAGTTTTATCCTTGGGATTAGAAAATAGAGTGAAATTCTTTAATTTTGTAGATAAAAAGGATCTTCCTGTTATTGCAAGTGCAACCGATTTATTTATATATCCTTATCGATGGATTGTTGCATCAGCAGCACTTAGTTTGGGCCTTAGTTACAGGGTTCCCACCATAACTTCAGACTTAAGTTATTTTAAAGAAATAAAAGATAGATATGATTGTATAGAACTTTTTGAAAATGGAAATAAACAAGATTTATTCATTAAAATAAAGCACCTCCTAAAGGATAAAAAAAGGCAAGATTATCTAAAGAAAAAATGTGAAGAATTCTATGATGAAACCAGCTGGAGATCTGTTGCCATTAAAACTAGTGGTATTTATTCAGAATTAATTGGGTAGGTTTTTGATATTAAAAAAAATCAAGTGATACAATGAATGTAGGAATTCTTTCTTGGATTATAGACAGGAAAAGGAAAGGTGTTGATAATTATATTTATAATCTAATAAAAAATATGATTAAAATTGGGAAATCAGATGAGATCTCATTGATCCACTACAGGAAAAGCGAAGATCCAATATACACCCAGGTAAATGATATCATAATTCCTAGAATGCCTTTAAGACTCACTAATCCAATTGGAATTCCACGAGCTGTAAAAAATGCCCATATTGATATTTTACACTTACCCATTCACTGGTATACTCAGATTTCACCTTTTTTCTTAAATAGAAAAGTTAAAAAGGTCCTTACCATACATGATTTAACCCCCATTCTATTTCCTGAAATGCACACTAGAGATACTGTTAGGACATGGAATTCTACGTTGAAATTAATTAAAAATAGAACCGATATTATCATTTCAGATTCATGGAATACCAAAAAGGATTGTGTTGAACTTCTAAATATACCCGAAGAAAGTATAAAGGTAATCCACCTTGCAGCGGATGAAATTTATAAACCTCTTGGAGACAAAGAACTGATAAAAGAAGAGTTAAAAAGTAGATACAACTTAAATTTTCCATTTATCTTATTTGTTGGAACTCTTGAGAAAAGGAAGAATGTTCCTTTACTTATTAAAGCATTTAATGAGTTTAAAAAATATGATTCAAACCATAAACTGGTAATTGTAGGGGGAAAGGGTTGGAAATATACAGAAATATTTGATCTGATTGAAAATCTTAATCTTAAAGATGATGTAATATTTACAGATTATGTACCCGATAATGATCTGGTAAAATTCTACAACAGTGCTGACCTATTTGTTTATCCATCTTTGTACGAAGGATTTGGTTTACCACCACTGGAAGCTATGGCCTGTGGATGTCCTGTAATAACATCCAATATTTCTTCACTTCCCGAAGTTGTTGGTGATGCTGGGATAATGATTGATCCAAATGATGTTAACAATTTAACAGAATCAATACA
Organism: Methanobacterium sp.; assembly: GCA_003162115.1. Classification (GTDB taxonomy): domain Archaea; phylum Methanobacteriota; class Methanobacteria; order Methanobacteriales; family Methanobacteriaceae; genus Methanobacterium_B. Next base: position 10,828 of record PMMV01000101.1, on the reverse strand, counting down.
TGAAATATTAAGCGATGAGGGATTAAAGGAGAATTATAGGAAAAAGAGTTTAGAAAGAGCAAAAATGTTCAGCTGGAAAAAAACAGCAGAAGAAACCTGGAAAATATACGAAGAGGCATATAAAATTTAGATTGAGTTCAAAAATTTTAGGGGAATATAAAATGAAAATCGCAGTTTTTCATAATTTACCATCAGGAGGGGCTAAAAGAGCTTTATATGGTTATGTAGAATATTTAATGAAGATGAACCATCAAGTAGATGTTTTTGTACCATCAACTGCTAATGAGGAGTTTTTACCCCTTAAGGATGTTGCTAGAAATGTAAATATATTTCCAGTACCTAAAACTCTTGGAAACTCTATTTACTCCACCATAAAATACATTCCGCCCCAGGTTAAAAAGATTTCATTAAGGGATCTAGAGAAAACAGAAGAAAAAATTGCTCGAGTAATTAATAACGGCACTTATGATGTTGTTTACTCTGAACAGGATCAGTTCACCATGGCCCCATTTCTTTTGAAGTACCTTAAAAAACCCCATGCATACTACTGCCAGCAACCCCTCAGAAACGATGCAGTATCGGAGGTAATATTCCCAAAAAAGAAAAATAAGTTATTAGGATCGTTAAGAGGTTTGGGAAGCAAGATAGTAGTTAAAAGAGGTCTGGGCATTGATAATACCAACTCCCACTATTCAAAGTACACATTATGCAACTCATACTTTTCAAGGGAGAGTATACTGAGAATGTATGGAATAAACTCGCATGTATCGTATTTGGGTGTGGATACAGAAATGTTCAAACCCCTTGAGGTATCTGAAAAAAAATTCATACTCTCCGTCGGAACATTCACACCCGAAAAGGGACATGGATTCCTTGTTGATTCGTTAGCCATAATAGATCCTGAAATACGCCCTAAATTAATAGTTGTATCCAATTCAAGTTATCCTCCATGGAAATCTTATCTAGAAAAACATGCAGAAAAATTGAATGTTGATATGGAAATTTTGAGTTTAATAAACGACCACGAACTAGCTGTTCTCTACAACCAAGCTGAATTAGTTGTATATTCACCTTACCTCGAACCATTCGGTCTTGTGCCCGTTGAGTCAATGGCGTGCGGAACACCTGTTGTGGCTGTTAAAGAAGGGGGAGTGAGGGAAACTGTTATCCACAAGAAAACTGGACTCCTAATAGATAGAGACGAAGAATTGTTTGGAGAAGCCATAACAAAAATGCTTTCAAAGGATTACAAACGATACGATATGGGTAAAAAAGCTGTAAAAACAGTAGCAAATTATTGGACCATTGAGCATGCTGGAGAAAGATTATTAGGACATTTAAACCGTGTTATCAATATGATAGGGTAAATACAAAAAATATATCCAACAGAAAGTAGGAAATTAAATAAATAGAGTCCAACTCAATAAAATTTCATTTCAATAGATATCAGCTGATTTTTTTAAGAATAAAAAAAACTTAATTTTAAAAAAAATCTAAAAAAAAGCATGGAGGTATAAAATGAATTGGAAACATAAAAATGTATTAATCACAGGTGTCGGAGGATTCGCTGGATCATACCTTGCAGAAGAATTATTAAAACAAAATGCTAACGTTTATGGATTAATCAGAAGACGTGCAGATGGAACCAAAGCAAAAAACCTCATTGACCATGGAATAGAAAATAGTGTTAAAACAATAGAGGGCGACTTAACAGAAATAACATCACTTGCAACTGCCTTGGAAATCTCTGATCCAGATTATGTGTTCCATTTAGCTGCACAATCATTTGTACCTAGATCATTTGAAAATTCTCCTGAAACTCAGATGATAAACTGTATCGGAACGGCCAACCTTCTTGATGCTGCCAGAATAAAAGATTCTAACATAAAAATTCTGTTTGCAGGTTCAAGTGAAGAATATGGGCTTGTAATTTCTTCTGAAGAGCATTATAAACATGCAATAAAGGAATATGGAACTATATTCCCCGAACCTGTGGAGATTCCCGAAGTTCCAATTAAAGAAACCAATCCATTGAGGCCAATGTCGCCCTACGCAGTTTCGAAAGTATATGGGGACCATCTTATGAGGAATTACTACCACTCATATGGATTGGATACTGTAGTTTCAAGGGCATTTAACCATGAAGGTGCTGGAAGAGGTTTAATGTTTGTAACTTCTGTTGTAACCAATCAGATAATGAAACTTAAATTTGGAGAGCTTGACAAGATTACTATTGGAAATTTAAATGCTTTCAGGGACTGGTCCCATGTAAAGGATATTGTCAATGGTTACATGACACTCGCAGATAATGGTAAATCTGGAGAAGTTTACAATCAAGGTTCCATGAGAACCAACTCGGTATTAAGTTATATACTACTAGGTTTAAAAGAAGCAGGATGGAATATTAGTAAAATAGAAACATTTAACGGAGAAAAATTGGTAGAAGATCCAACCGAAGTGGATGACTCAGCTATTTTCGGGGTTAAATTTGATAAAACCATTGTAGACACCAAGATCTTAGAGGGGGAATTGGAGTACACACTGGAAGATAAGGGTATCAAAGTTTACACAGACAAGGGAACAGTTCCAATAGAATTTAATCCAGATAGATTCAGACCAGCAGAAGTACCAATATTATTTGCTGATACAGCCAAGATCAAAAATATTGGTGCAAAAATTGATCACAGTTTAAATGATATTATCAAGGATCAGTTGAACTACTTCCTGAAAAAGGAAAACAGACTTTAAATAATAATATCTAAACAGGATTTTGAATGAAAACCACCTATCCAAAAGTTTCTGTGATAATTCTCAATTGGAATGGTTGGGAAGATACTATAGAATGTCTGGAATCTCTTTATCAGATAGATTATCCTAAATATGATGTTGTACTCATTGACAATGATTCAAAAGATGATTCCATTCAGAATATAAGGGATTACAGTGCAGGCAAAATAAAACCAGAATCACAATTTTACACCTACAATCCAGACAATAAACCCGTAAAGATCGTTGAGTACACCAAAGAAGAACCAGAAAACCATATAAAACAGGACAGATTAGATGAATATCGTAAACTTCAATCTGATAGGAAGTTAATACTTATTAAAAATAATGAAAACTATGGATTTGCTGAAGGAAACAATATAGGAATTAGATATGCACTAAAAACGCTACATCCAGACTATATACTATTACTCAACAACGACACAGTAGTTGAACAACATTTTCTCAGTGAGCTGGTGAAAACAGGGGAAACCCATGATAAAATTGCTGTTATCGGTCCAAAAACGTATTTCTACAATTTTGATGGTAAAGATGATATTGTGTGGAGTGTAGGTGGTACAGTCAACCTATCACGATATCCCGGGTACCATGTTATAGACCTGGATGATAATCTTATAACTGGTAAAAATTCTATTATGGAGGTTGATTGGATTTCAGGGGCAGTTATGCTTATTAAAACCGACATGTTACCACCAAAGCTTTTAAATTCTGATTTTTTCTTTGGATGTGAAGATGTTGATCTCTGCATTGAAATTGGGAATAAAGGATTTAAAATGATCACAGATTTAAAATCTATTGTATGGCACAAGGCCGGTGTTTCAAAAAGTAAGGTGAAGTTCAGAGGAATTTCAAAGGAAATAAAAACCAATCTGAAATTCATGAAAATCCATGAAAAAAATTATAGACTTCATCTGCCCATCTACATGTTACAGGTGATATATCGGTATTCTTCTATGCTTATTAAAAAAATTGCAAGGGACATTAAAAATTCAGCATCTTAACAGATCAATCAGGATAATAATCATCTCATGCTCTGGTTTAATCATAGATCGTTGTTAGCAATAAAATACTGTAATCATGAGCAACAGTAAATTTTCATTTCCATGAACCTATAATTTATTGAAATTTTAGTAAAAATTATTTTAGAAAATTTAGGGTTAAATATATGAAGAAAATTCTCTTTACACATCAAGGACCTCATAAGGTACATGGTACCTTTGCAGAAACTGTTACCGAAAACTGGTACCGTTACGGTGATAATCATACAGAGATCATTAAGAATCTCATTAAATCAGTGTTTGACAGAAAAAACTACGATATCATTTTGGTTGAAGGAGGTCTAGGACTACCTCATGCAGTCCTTAAAAAGATTAAAAATCCTAAAACCAAGATTATTCTTTTATACGCAGATACTCTTCTATATGATATACCTCAAATGAATATTTTAAAAAGAAAAACAGTTCAAATGCTATTATCGTACGTTGATGGATTTATAGCCATATCTCCTTTAAATAGAAGGATAGCATCCAAGTATTACGATGAAAAACCAATATATTCAGTTTATCCNNATTGGAAATAATGAGATGTGCAAACGGTTCGATCTGCTGGTGGATGCAGTAAAGATATTGAATGATGAGGGTTACAAGCACGATCTTTACCTGGTGGGATCATGTGTTGATAAAATAGCAGAAGATTATCCATGGCTTCACAAGGAAGGTTTCCAGGAAAACATTGATAAATATTTTAAAAGATGTTCTATGTACGTACATCCTGCAGATTTTGATTCATGTCCAGTAACTGTCTTTGAAGCTATGTCATCTGGACTTATACCCCTAATAACCGAAAACGTTGGTCAATCAGATATATTAAATGAAAATGGGTTGGAGTGCCTAATTTTAGAAAACAACCAACCAGAAACTGTTGCCGAAAAAATACTTGAGATTGAGAAAGAAGATAAAAAATGGAAAGAAAATGTTTCTTTAAAGTGTAAAGCGATCAGCTCCAGCTACAATGAAGAAACCCAATCAAAAAAATTTAAAAAAGTCTTTCAAGATTTAATAAAAGACATAGGATGATTTTAAAAATCAGATTATTAATTCAAGCCCAGATTTCTCCATATCCGTCATCAAATATTCTGCTTTTGTTGTTGAAGAAGTAGCTGAAATTTTGGGTTGTTACCTGGTGATCAATGGTATCATAAAATTTGCCCTCGTTAACATTGGCATTTCCCATGTAGATATAACCGTTAATGGTCTTGTTGTTAAAGTTTATCCCCACCACATTCGTTTTTACACCCGACATGAACAGACGTGTAAAACCAACTGCATCTGTGTATGTATTAATATCATCCGCACGATAATTTCCAATCCAGCTTGCAGTTGCGAGCTCCCCATCGTAGATGTAAAGTTCACCACGTGTTATTCCAATTTTATCATATTCCGGTGAGAAGGGAATTCCAGTGAACTCATATTGAAGGTGGGTGTTGCATATAAATAGAGAAATTAGTAGAACCAATATTAACCCAACTTTAAGATCAGGTTTTTTAATTACTTTATTCATGATTTCTGCTATTTTATCTGCTCCCATTATGAAGATTGGAACTGTGAAGATCAAAAGTTGGAAGAACAGTCTGTCTGAACCATAAAAGAAGGATACAGAAGGTAGTATAATGAACATTGCAAGTAAAGTTACCGATAAGAGTCCGGCTAACACAAGTTTAGAGTCCAGGGTTCTTATTCCATCATAGATAAATACAGTTTTATGCTTTAAGATTCTTCTATACTTTACTATAAGTGTTATTAAACCAATTCCCATAGTCAGGAATATCAGATCATTTACAATCACAGCTATCAGATTTGGAAGATTTTTTATGCCTATTCCCAAAATACTTAACACTGTACCTTCCCTTGAATTCATAAAAGCTTCATTTCCTCCTCCTACACCAGTTGCTGAAGCTGTGGCAGCAACAGTTGATTGAATTACTTCAGATCCTGCTAAAAATTGTACTTTGGCGTACAGCATGAACCATAAAATTATGATAAAAAAGTAAATTATTAAAACCTCAAAATTAATGAAAGTGACCTTTTTTTCTGTATATAAATTCTTTAAAAATGGTAAAAGTAAAATTGGAACGAGTAAAGCAAATGCAACATAGGATGTAGCATAGTGTGTAACTACCATTGAAGATACAAAAATTAGGAAAAGTAATTTTTTTACCCAAGATTTTTCAAATTTCTTATCTCCAAAGCAGTCAAAAATCACAATTACAGCCAAGAAAAAGAAGATTATAGCTACTTCCTGTCTTACAGCACCTACAATGTCTATGAAAAAAACCTGAAACACAAAGAGGAGTGAAGCAAAGAAGGCGAATTTATGGTTTAGATATTTCTTTGCTACTGTATATACCATTAAAGGTAGAATACTCCCCAACGATCCGAATAACAATTTAAAAACATATTCAGGGTTCATGTTTGAAAGAACCTGATAAACTGTTGGAAGTATGGTGATGCTCAGACAAGCATTGTAAGGGTTGTAATAATCATAGATATTCCAGTGGAAATTTGCAAGTGTTAATTGGAAACAATAAAACTCTTGATGAACATCTCGACCAATAATATGGGCCGATGTTAGTGCATGCATCAAAATCAAACCCAGACCAATCATAAAAAGTGCAATCGGGTATGTAACAGGATGAACCCTATCCCTTAAATAGGCAATTATTATGATGTATACAGGAATTAAAAATAGCATGGTTAATATAATAATGTTGTTTAAAGTGGTGTTCATGAGGTAGGTACCAAGAATAGCCATAAAAGGGAATAAAAGTGTGAAAATTAATGGTGACAATAATTTATCACCCAGTTTAAAATTATAATTGAAGATTAGAGAACTGTTAAAATCATTTTTATTTCTTTGATAAGCAAAAATGGTTAAAATTAACACTAGGAGATTTAATGATACTAACAGGGGAGTAAGAGATAGAGGCTTTAACAAAACAGGGTAAAGGCTGTTGAGTAACAGTCCAATTGAAAGAAGTACTGATACACTCAGGCCTATTGATAAAAGGATCTTTATTAAAAATTCTATTTTATTCTGTTTTAAAATAGATACAATCAGAAATCCCGGAACAATTGTAAAGAATAGAAATGGTATTATATCTCTTAATAGAGGTAGATCCAATATTATAACCAGATCCGTTATAAATAACATTAAAATTGTAAATATAAACCATTCTTTGGCTTGAAACCTTTTAATCGTATTTAACATTAAATAATTCTCCTATAATCATCTATTTTTATATTTTTATGAATATTATTGGACTGTTATTTATATAAAGGACTAACATGAACAATTCTGGGATAGCTTGGTAATGCTTAAATATTAATTCAAATTGTTGGCAATTCTATTATTCTTTTAAGCTTATGTTAAAACAGAAAGAATATTTAAAATTCTTTTAGATGTATATTATAGTAATTTATTATAAAGTTTTTCGGTCTTCTCAGCAATTCCCGACCAAGTATATTTTTCTTTAACAAGTTTTCGTCCATTAATTCCCATTATTTCTGAATTTTCATCCTCTAAAATATTTATAATTGCCTCTGCAAGTTTTTCAACATCTTTTGGTGGTACAATTATCCCTGAATTACTTTTTTTTACATCTGCAGCTACACCAACGATTTTGGTACTTATTACAGGAGTTTTACATGCCATTGCTTCCAAAATAACAATACCAAAACCTTCCTGTTTTGATGAAATTGATGGCAGAACAAATATACTAGAACTGTTGTAGTACTCCACAATTTTTTCATCGGGAATAAAACCATGGAATTCAACATTTTCGGTGAGATCAGCATCGGCCACTATTTTACGATAATATTTTAACAATGTTCCTTTTCCACCAACAATCAATTTAATATCAGGAATTACATCTTTAACAATTATTAGAGATTTTAATAAGTTATCGAGTCCTTTATATTGGTGGAATTCATCTAAAAGGCTGAGGAAAAACAGGGTATTTTCCTGTTTTGGAACGTTAATGGGTTTAAATTTTTCAACATCAACTCCATTGGGTATGACTTCAATTTTATCCTGGAATTTATCCAGATAAAGCGAATATTTGATATAATCTGGTTGGGTTATAATTATTTTATCGGCAGCATTTAATAGAGATTTGAGGGCAGTTGAATTATATAAATTAGCTATATGATTAGCAAACCCGGTTCCAATTATATCATTATGATAGGTAATAACTAGTGGTTTTTTCTTAAATTTGGATACAATATTACTCCAGTCAGCACTCCAAGGTGTTGGAATGTGTGTATGAATAATATCACAGTCTTCCCTGGCCAGTGCAAATGGAAATCCTGGGGTTATATTTGTATTAGCAATCTTTGCCATATAAGCAAGTCTTTTAATATTAATACCATCCACCCTCTCTTCCTTCTTGGATGGTGGTTCGTTGGCACAGATCACAGTGACTTCATGACCCAGATTAACCAGTTCCTTGGACATGTAGTAAACATAATTTTCTACACCTCCAATGAAGGGAAAGAACCTTACAGGTGTTTGAACAATCTTCATGTCATCTTAACCTTTTTAATTAAATATATGAAATTTTATCAATTTATAGATATTTTACGGCTTAGTAGAAGTTCTAACTATATCAGTGTAAACCTTTTCAAGTGAATCTACAATTCTGTTCCAGTCATATTCTTTGGACATCTCAATACATTTTTCTCTATATTTCCCATTATTTTCAAGGGATTTAATTATTTTATCGGCCATATCTTTTATTGTAAGACGGGATTTAAATCCATTAACAGCTTCAACAACCAGATCCATTGCAGCGTTCATTTCGTGATCAACAACTACTACTGGTATTCCGCATGCGTTAGCTTCAATCACAACAATTCCAAAACCTTCCCTAGTAGATGGTAGAGCAAAAACTTTGGACGATTTTATATATCCAATTAGATCATCATAATTTTCCATGAAGTCTTTAAAAATTATATTATCCTTTAATTGTAGTTGAAGTGATAATTCTTCAAGTTTTTTTCTTTCTGGACCGTTTCCAATTATTAGACATTTAATATCTGGAAATTTTTCCTTAACGAGTACCATTGAATTAATTAAAATATCTACATTTTTTTCTTTAATTAATCTTCCCGCAAAAATAACATCTGATTTTTCATTAGATGGTCTAATTTCGGTTATATGATTGAAATCTATACCATTAGGAATTATTATGGAATTTTCAGATTTTTTTATTGCCTTAAGATCTTTCTTGGTCATGGTTGATACTGTTATGATATTGTCTGTCAAACTCAGCATTGCCCTTTCAATTATGACTCCGAATATTCCGGTCTTACCAAGGTAAGTATACCAGTAATCGCCCCAAATCTCATGTAATGTGATTATAAGATTAGATCTTCCAAGTATTGAATGGATTTTAGCTGTAAAACATGAGAAAAATGGAAATCCCTGGCAGTCTAAAACATCATAATTTTCCTTCAACAATGGATTGAACAGTTTTAAACTGAAAATAATAGCTTCTTTGATCGATCTTCTATCATCAGAATACAGTTCTATGGGATTAGTTACTCCATGAAGATGAATTCCATCCATTAACATGTCAGTTTCACCATTCTCGGGCCACCACCATCCTAGGGAGTACCAGTGCACATCATGTCCTCGTTGAGCTAGTCTTGTAGCCAGTTCATAAACCCTTTTTTCAGCTCCTCCCTTAACCCATGGATAGACTGCATCGTAAATAAAGGCTATTTTCATCCAGACTCAACCTCAGAATTTAATCAGATTTATAATCGTTGGCTAGTAACATCAAGCTTAAGAACATTCCGCTGAAGATGGTCTGGATCCCTAGAATGGACAGTATCAATGCCATCATAGCGTACTGTATCTGGTAAAGAGACCCATATCCAACTGCACTCCAGCTGTATAAAACATAAAGACCGCCAACAACTCCTGCTGCTAGCAGTATGAGACCCACACTCAGCTCTCTTCCAAGTGAATGATAGCTCATGATCTTATTTACAATACCCGAGCTCTTTGAGAATCCATAAACAGCTCCAAAAGCGCCGAAGTGTATCCAAGCAAGAAGCATTTGATATCCTATTATTAAAAGTAAACTGCCTAAAATTAGAGTATGAAGCCTGGATTGACCCTGTAATGCAACTGTTAATGTTAATATTATACCCACAGCCAGTGCAATCAAACCCGGTCCAAGAAGGAAGGGCGTAGGTCTGTAGAGCATCATAAATCTTAGATGTCTCCATCCATCCTCTAGTGAACTTAGCTTAGATTCACCTTTACGGGGATAGTATGTTATTGGTATCTCTGCTATTTTAACATTTTTTCGAGCTGCTTCAATTACCATCTCCGATGCAAATTCCATTCCTCCACTTTTAAGGCGTAAATCATCTAATGTATCCTTTTTAATGGCCCTCATTCCACAATGGGCGTCAGATATTCCTGCACCGAATAATCTGTTCAGTATCCATGTTAATAATGGATTTCCCACATATCTATGAAGGGTAGGCATAGCTCCTTCCTTGATATCTCCCTTAAGTCTGGATCCCATTACAAAATCTGCATCACCATTGATGATTGGTTGTATAAATTCATATGTAATTTCAAAGGGATATGTACCGTCAGCATCTCCCATGACAATTATATCACCTTTTGCTTCCTTAAAACCTGCTAAATAAGCATTTCCATAGCCTCTTTTAGAAGCTAATACTACACGTGCACCAGCCTCCTCCGCTTCCTTTGCAGTGTTGTCTGTGGATGCATTATCAACCACAATAATCTCTGTTTCCAATCCATTTTCATTTAACTTGTCCACTGGTATAGTTCGGACAGTTTTTCCAACAATTCCCTCTTCATTGAGGGCCGGTATAACGATAGAAATTTTCATAGCATCACTTTTCATTGAATTAATATTTTAGGATTCTCCGTGAACATAATTATATGATTATTCACATGCAATAAAATCTTAAAAGAAATTTTAACAGTTCTTAATATT
>PMMV01000015.1 GCA_003162115.1 Methanobacterium sp. | reverse complement strand
AATGTTGTGTCAGGATGGTAGCCTCCACCAAGGTCAACAGATAATACATCACATCTACCAATATCTTTAATTTTATGCGCTACATCTTCCAAGGTTTCATGAAGCCTTACATCTGCCTTAATAAATTCTACATTAGGATATTTATCTGTAACAGATTTCATAGCACTAACAGATTCTGGACTGTTGTCCANNACTTGCCTATAAACTTTGATATGGTATAGTACTTTTATCATAGTTTTAACCTAAACTTCTCAATATTAACTTAACTTATTAAACTTAAAACACTTGACAATAAATGAACATGTAAATAATTTAAGTTTAAATGTAAAAATATAAAATTTAAATAAGTTATAAAAACATAATAATAGTAATCAACTAAATAAGATTTCCTACTTTAATATAATTATTTAATATATTAAGAGGTGTGCATATGGACGATTCTGATAAAAAGGAACTAAAAACCGAACTAGAAAAACTTCAAAGTGAAAAGGAGGATTTAATCAACGATATCCGAGATCTTGACTGGGCCAAAATTATTAAACTCGAAAAAGAAAATGAAGAACTCCAAAAAAAAGTTGAGTGGCTCGATAAAGATAANNAGCTTTACTTGTAACCTTCTTTAGAATACCTTTACAATGGATATTTTTAGGTATAGGAATTGTTACCTTCTTCGGACTACTTCTTCTAGTTAATTATATGTCAGGAACATCTTCCTATGACTCGGGAGAATTAAGAAAAGCAATTACNNGTCACAATACCATTAATAGATCCTATATCAGCTGTAGCAAGCTTCACTTGGATAGTTGCTATTGTTGTGATATTCTACTTCGTGTCACGGGCAATCGAAGAATATGTTAAGATCAAACATGGAAAGTAAATCTTAATTTTTTTTTATTTTAATTATGGAAATAATTACAAAAATACTAAGATACTAAACCTGCGAGATAACCGGTTGAAAATGCCTGTTGAAGGTTGAAACCCCCGCTAGATGCACATCCCTGAACAATCTCACCTGCAAAGTACATTCCATTTACAACTTTAGATTCCATGTTANNATATAATCCCTTGAAACTCCCCCACATGTAACAATAGCCTTATCTAATGGTAGATGTCCTGTAATTGTAAGCGGTAATGCTTTCAATAAATTTATAATAGAATTTCTTTCTTTTTTATTTATCTGATTCATTTTCTTCTTGGGATCTGTGCCAGCCAATGTTAAAATAACTTTGATCATCCGGTTTGGAAGAAATAGTTTCATATAATTTTTAAGATCAACCTTCCCATGGGATTCAAATGCTCCTAAAAACTGATATTGAAGTTCCTCTGTGGTATGTGACGGTTTAAGATCCAGATATAGTTCTACCTTCTCAGTATTCTCAATTAATGGTATAATTTTCGAGCTGTTATCAAGGATCAGAGGTCCTGAAACGCCGAAATGGGTAAAAAGAAGGTTTCCATCCTGAAAAACCATTTTCGGGTGTTTAATATTAATACGAACATCCTCCAGACTAATCCCCTGCAAACCTTTCACCCATGATTCTTTTGTCTTTAAAGGAACAATACCCGGTTCTAATGGTGTTACACCATGTCCTGTTTCCTCTGCTATCCTGAAACCATCTCCACTCGATCCCGTTTCAGTATATGAAGCCCCACCTGTCGCAAGAATAACTTTTTCAGCCTGAATTACTGTATTGTAAGCAAATTTCAATTTAAAAATGCCCTTCAATTTTAAAGGTTTTTTAATACTTTGAAGAGGTGCATTGTAAACTGTTTTAACACCATTTTTCTTCATAGATAATTCTAAAATCTTTAAAATAGATTTAGAATCATCAGTGATAGGAAACACTCTCCCACCATCTTCAACCTTAAATTCCAAACCCCTTGATTCAAAGAAACCTACCAGATCCTTACTGGAAAATTTTGAAAAAGCAGTTCTAAAAAAAGAACCTCGAAGTCCAAATTTATTTAATAATTCTTTCAATGATGCCGTATTGGTTAGGTTGCATCTTCCATTACCTGTAAGAAGAAGTTTTCTCCCTGCTGAAAAGTTTTTCTCGATTAGGATTACTTTGTGTCCATTGGATGCTGCTGTGATTGCAGCCATCATTCCAGCAGGTCCTGCACCAACCACTGCAACGTCAAATATATCATTATTTTTGTTCATATGAGATCCTGATCAGTTTTATATTGCATAATTATTGGATTATTTTATGGATTCAAGAAATTTGTAGATCTATTAATAATTAGATGATAATGGATTTATCCTAAAATTAATATACAAAATCCATGGAAAATACATCCAAATTAGGATAAATTTTCTAATTTTTTGTAATTATTTTATTTCAAGGTTAAGTTTAGGGTGTTAACCTTCTTCTGTCCCTTGGGAAGAGTACTGTTTCCCTTATATTTTTTAAACCAGTCAGGGTCATAGTGAACCTTTCAGCTCCCAACCCCCATCCTGCATGTGGCGGCATTCCATATTCAAATGCTGCAAGATACCTATTGAATGAATCCGGGTTAAGACCCTGTTTTTTTATCTTTTCAACAAGTAAATCATGATCATGGACCCTCATAGCTCCCGAGGATATCTCAAGGTCTTGGAACATAAGGTCAAATGCACAGCTTTTTAATGGATTTTCAGGATCGGGCATTACATAAAATGGTTTTATAGATGTTGGCCATCCTGTTATGAAATAATATCCATCCATAATTTCTCCCATCGCTTTTTCTGCTGCTCTTGGCATGTCTTCTCCATGTTCCATATGAACTCCCACTGAATTTACCATGTCTACCATCTCATCGTACTCAATCCTTGGGAATGGTGTTTTTGGTATTTGAAGGTCAAATCCAATTGTGTCAAGCTCATCTTGGCAGTATTTTTTAACCTGGGTAACTGCGTCTACAACCAATCTCTCCAATAGGTTCATTGCATCAATATGATCTGTGAAAGCAGTTTCAACATCAATGGAAGTTACCTCGTTTAGATGGCGAAGTGTATCGTGCTCTTCTGCCCTGAATATTGGGGCAATTTCATAAACACTGTCAAAGCCTGATGCCATCATCATCTGCTTATAAAGCTGGGGACTCTGTCCTAGAAATGCCTCCCTTTCAAAGTAGGTTATTGGAAAGAGTTCTGTACCTCCCTCAGTTGCTGATGCACCTATTTTAGGAGTGTTTATCTCGGTGTAATCCTGGCTTTCAAGGAAATTTCTCACAGAATGAAGCATTCTACTTTTAATCTTAAATATTGCACTTACACTATGTTTTCTGAGATCTATAAATCTGGAATCCAATCTAGTGTCTATTTCTGCACGTGTCTTCTCGGTTGTGTCCAACGGTAATGGTAATTTTGATTCGCTTAGAAGTTTGAGTTCTTCGGGTATAACTTCGACACCGCCGGGGGCCTTACCAGACTCCTGAACCTTTCCTCGGACTGCTATTACAGACTCTTTTTTAAGTTTTCGTAAATCCTCAAAGAGTTCTGTTGATATTTTCTTGGAAGGGGCTGTAATTTGGGTAACACCATCCCTGTCCCTTAAAAGTACAAAGATAATTCCTCCAAGGTCTCTCATCTCATGGATCCATCCCATAAGAACTACTTCTTCGTCTTTTATATCTGATGTCACTTGTTTCGAGTAATGGGTTCTTCTACAGTTTTTTAATGAATCTGTCAATGTTATTCACCTCTGATATTATAAAAAAGCCTAAAATTAGCTTCTAACATATATTTAATTTGGAGTTTTATTTTACATTTAATTGTAAAATTCAGTATTTTGATACTTAAATATGGTATCATCTTTGATGCACAAATATATTATACTTTGGACTGATTTTCCTTATTATATCTTTATTAACTAGAAGTCAGTATATTGACTATAGGTCAGTATTATTATAATTTTATAATATAATATAAAAAATCCATATTAGTTATTTCATATCCTTTTCAACATCAATTACACGTTTTTTAAATGATTCTGCATGTGCATAAAGTCCTTCGTATTCTGCTAAGGTTATTACCATTTCGTTAAGGTTAATAACACCTTTTTCAGACAACTTCTGAACTGTTGGTTTTTTAAGAAAGGATTCAGCTGAAAGTCCCGAGTACATTTTTGCACAACCAGAGGTTGGCAATACATGATTGGTTCCGGATCCATAGTCACCAGCAGATACAGGGGTTAATTTTCCTAAAAATATGGAACCTGCATTATTTATATTTTTTAATACTTCTTCAGGTTTTTGAGTCATTATGATCAGGTGTTCTGGAGCGTATTTGTTTGAAAAGTCTATGGCTGATTCAATTGAATCAGCAATGGTTATTAAACCATATTTTTCAAGTGATTCTGAAATTATTTCACTACGCTCCATATCATTTAATTGTTCCTTGATTCTTTGATCAACCTGCATTGCAATGGCTTCTGATGTTGTAACAAGTACACATGCTGCATTAGGGTCATGTTCTGCCTGTGCCATTATATCTAGGGCTATGTAATCTGGATTTCCTGTTTCATCAGTAATTATTAAAACTTCTGAAGGTCCTGCAGGGAAGTCTATATCAACGTCACCGTAAACCATTTTCTTAGCTGCCGTTACAAATATATTACCAGGACCTACTATCTTGTCAACTGGAGAAATGCTTTCAGTACCATAGGCCATAGCAGCAACTGCCTGAGCACCTCCTACCTTGTATATCTCAGTTGCTCCGGCTACCTTAGCAGCTGCGAGAACTACATCCTTTATACTCCCATCAGGCTGAGGTGGAGTGCAGCATATTATTCTGGATACTCCTGCAATTTTTGCAGGTATTACCGTCATAAGTATGGTTGAAGGATAAACTGCCCTACCACCTGGTATGTAACAACCCACACTATCCAGCGGACGTATCACTTGCCCTGCCATTACACCTTCATCCACTTCAATCATCCATTCATCTGGTATCTGTGCCTTGTGAAACTTTGCAATATTATCTGCAGCTTTTTTGAGGGCATTGATAAGTTTATCATCCAAATTTAAAAGACTGTTATTTATTACTTCATCATCAACCCGCAAAACCTTTAAATCTGCCATATCAAACTTTTCAGTATACTGTCTAATAGCTATATCACCATTTTCCTTGACAGCAGATAATATATTTTCAACTGTGCCCATGACACTTTCTGCATCAAGCTTAGACCGTTGGAATACTTTCTGGTCTTCCTGATCTTCTAATTTTATTATTTTCATCCTATCACAACTATTTGGTACCTTGGAAGTTAAATATTTATACCATTAAATTTTTTATACCATTAAATTTTCATCAGATTTTTATTTGGAATCTTTTGATCTGATTATATTTTCTTTAATTTTTTTTGATAATCTACATAAATTTCAACATAAAACAGCACATTTATTAGTGACAAATATCCCATTTTTTTTGATGATTATTACTTTCAGTCAAAACCTTTATCTGTGATGATAACTAATTTTAATCTACCCAAAGTAGGCATGTAATTTACATGAAATTAGAACTCAAGTACTTATGTCTTTTTTTAATGAGGTACTGTACAAAGTATACATAACATGCCCATAGATTCATTCAAATGTTCCTAAATAGAAGGTGTCTGTAAAAATGTACAAGGATGAGCTCATACAAATACATCAGTTTCTGGTATACGTTTTAAAGAATCTTGAAGACGAATANNATACACCGGACAAAAGCCGAACATAAATATGCTATTTTTGTACTTTCAACTGCTATTTCAGAAGTAATAGCCAACAACAACGGCGGAACGTCTACAAATATTTCTAATGGTCTTTTTGAACTGGTAAAACGATCAAAAAAAGAACTGATCAAATTCCAGGATGATGGAGCACTAAGATACCAGAACCAAAAAATTAAGATGTAAAAAAAAAAAAATAACAAATTCCATTCCATATTAAATCCAAAATTGGAATGAGATATTACTTTAATNNCTTTTATGTTAATATTGTTAGATCAAATTAATGTATGATTTTCGTGATAATTAAATTTCAAATATGATCTATTTTAAAGATTTTTGATTTAGTAATAGAATTATCAAAACCATTTGTATAATAATAATTATTTTAAAATTATCAAATATAGTTTTAATGGAGTGTATCAAAATGAAATCCGTGAGAAGAATGCTTTGTCTGGTTGATGGAGAACATTACTTTCCAGTTACTAAATCTGCTCTTGACATGTTAGACAGCCTGGAACACAACGAAGTGGTTGCAGTAGTATTTATTGGAGGTACAGAAAAGTTAAGAGACTCATCAGAGGCAGGAATTGCCGAAAAACTTGGAAGACCTGTTCACTTCGGTGAAGATCACTACAAAATACCCTATCAGAAGATTGCAGATATTGCAAAGGAGTATAGTGCAGATGTTGTTATGGATCTCTCAGACGAACCCATTGTTGATTATTCCCAAAGGTTTAAAATAGCCACTTTAGTTCTTTCAATGGGTATACCCTACGAAGGACCGGACTTTAAATTTTATCCAATAACAGAACACGATGTCCTCAAAAAACCATCGGTAAAAATTCTTGGAACAGGTAAAAGGATCGGTAAAACAGCTGTATCTGCATATACTGCCCGTCTTATCCATAAAAATGATTATAATCCTTGTGTTGTTGCAATGGGTCGTGGAGGTCCAGAGGAACCTGAAATTGTTCACGGGGACAAAATTGAAATAACACCACAGTATCTCATGGAACAGTCTGACAGAGGTGTTCACGCTGCTTCAGACCACTGGGAAGATGCACTAATGAGTCGTATTTTGACTATTGGTTGTAGAAGATGTGGGGGAGGTATGGTTGGAGATGTTTTTATCACCAACATGAAAAAGGGAGCAGAACTTGCAAACGAAGTTGATTCCGATTTTATTATCATGGAAGGAAGTGGAGCAGCCATACCACCAATTAAAACCAATAAACACATAGTACTGGTAGGTGCAAACCAGCCAATAATTAATATTGAAAATTTCTTTGGACCTTTCAGGATAAATCTGGCAGATTTAGTTGTTATAACTATGTGCGAAGAACCAATGGCAAGCAATGAAAAGGTTGAACGCATAGAAAATTATATTAAAGAAATAAATCCTGATGCAACTGTTATATCAACTGTTTTCAGACCAAAACCCCTTGAAGACATCGCAGGTAAAAATGTGCTCTTCGCAACCACAGCACCAGATTCAATACAAAACGTTCTAATTGAACATCTTGAAGATTTCTATGATTGTAAAGTGGTTGGGACTACCCCTCACCTTTCCAACAGACCGTTATTACAAAAAGATATTGACAGATATATCGACACTGTAAATGTAATGTTAACCGAATTAAAAGCAGCTGCAGTAGATGTGGTAACCAGAGATGCTCTAAAAGCTGGACTTGAAGTTGTTTACTGTGATAACATCCCCATAGTAACAGATGGAAACAATGAAAAACTTAAAAATGCAATAATAAAAGTTGTAGACAGCGCAATTGAGTCATTTGAGAGGGATAATAAATAGTACTTTTTAAGATTAACAAATTCAAATTCATAATTTATTATAAAAATTGAATTATGATATAACTATAAATGAAATAATGGACTGATTGTAGTTTATTAAGGGTTATTAGGGATATTAATAGGTTTTTATCCGTTTCACGAGTATAATAACTTGTTATACAAATGAATGATCACAAACTATTTATAGAACCTCTAACCCACTGATAAAATACATAGAAGATAACAAACAGAAATTAAAGGAGTTGATTATAGTGGCACAGTTAGGTGGCCAAGGCCAGCAAATTTTAATATTACCCGAAGGTACACAAAGACTTCTGGGAAGAGAAGCTCAAAGAATGAACATAATGGCAGGTAAAGCACTTGCAGAAACTATCAGAACAACATTAGGTCCTAAAGGAATGGACAAAATGCTTGTAGATGGTCTCGGAGACATAGTAGTAACCAACGATGGTGTAACCATACTCAAAGAAATGGATATAGAACATCCTGCGGCTAAAATGCTAGTTGAAGTTGCAAAAACTCAGGAAGACGAAGTTGGAGACGGAACAACCACAGCAGTTATAATTGCAGGAGAACTTCTCAAAAAAGCTGAAGACCTCCTTGAAATGGAAATTCATCCCACTATTATTTCAGCAGGATACAGGAAAGCAGCAGCTAAGGCACAGGAAATTCTAGAAAGCATATCAATGAGGGCATCTGACACTGAAACACTCCAGAGTATAGCAATGACAGCAATGACTGGAAAAGGAACAGAAAAGGCCCGAAAACCACTGGCTGATCTTATTGTCAAAGCTGTTCAAATGGTTGAAGAAGATGGTGTTGTTGACAAGGACCACATAAACATCAACAGGATACAGGGAGCAACAGTTGAAGAATCACAGATAGTCAACGGTGTTGTAATAGATAAAGGCCGGCTTGACCCTTCAATGCCTAAAAAGGTTGAAGATGCTAGAATAGCCCTCTTAAAATTTCCGATAGAAGTGAAAAGTCTTGAAACCGATGCTAAAATAAAACTTACCGACCCATCCCAGATGGCTGCCTTCATTGAACAAGAAGAAAAGATGATCAGGGACATGGTTGACAAAGTTATAGACAGCGGAGCAAATGTTCTATTCTGTCAGAAAGGTATTGACGACCTAGCTCAGCACTATCTTGCTAGAGCAGGAATACTTGCGGTTAAAAGGGTCAGGAAATCTGACATCGAAAGGTTAGAAAAAGCTACAGGTGCAAGNNCAGGTATATGAAAAGAAAATCTTTGATGAGATCCTTTTATTCGTAGAAGATTGTATAGATCCCAAGGCAGTTTCAATTATACTTAGGGGAAGTACTAAACACGTTGCAGAAGAAGTTGAAAGAGCAGTTGACGATGCAATTGGAGTAGTTGCAGCAACCCTAGAAGACGGCCAAGTTGTGGCTGGCGGTGGAGCACCAGAGATAGCCATTGCTAAAAGTCTTAAAGAATATGCTGACACCATTAGTGGAAGGGAACAGCTGGCAATAGGTGCATTTGCATCAGCACTTGAAGTTGTACCAAAAACCCTGGCAGAAAATGCAGGACTCGACAGCATCGACGCATTAGTTGATCTAAGAGCAGCACATGAAAAATCCCCGTACATGGGACTGAACGTCTTCACTGGTGATGTAACAGACATGAAAGAAGCAGGCGTTATAGAACCAAAAAGGGTTAAAAAACAGGCCATACAATCCGCTGCAGAGGCTGCTGAGATGATACTACGTATAGATGATGTGATAGCATCAACAAGATCCAGCGAACCAGACATGGGCGGAATGGAAGGTATGGGCGGAATGCCTGGCGGCATGCCACCAATGATGTAAAATTAACAGGAATCTCCTGTTAAATTTTTCATTACTTATTTTTTTTTAATTTTTTTTTCATGAATTTTCCACAGTTATTTCATATTAACTAAAAAAAAATTTAATATAAAATTTATTTTTGATCAATAAATAATCAAAATAGTTTATGAAAAGGTATCATAATGTTTAACTTAAGAAGAACAAATAAAAATGATATAAAATCACATGATGCGCATCAATTAATCATTAAAACCTTATCAAATGTTAATTTTGTTATATTAGATGTTAAATCACCCGAAGAATATTCTGAAGCCCATATTGATAAAGCGGAGAACATTGATTACAACTCATCCAGCTTTAAAGCCGAAGTGGAAAAAATGGATAAAAATAAAAAATATCTAGTCTATTGTCGTTCGGGTCACAGAAGTTCAAAAGCTGTGAAAATTATGATAAAACTGGGTTTCACCGATTTACATAGCTTAAATGGTGGAATCAGAAAATGGAAAAAAGAAAGTTTTCCACTGGTTTAGATCAGTTCGAAAAATATTTGTTTAATGTTTTCTGTTTATCCTGATGATTTTCTTCAAGCACAGCTGAGATTGAAGTTTTCCAGGATTCATGAACCTCAGTTGTATCCATCCCAATAATCAACTGCATTGAAATATCATTGTAAATTGCATTTAACAATTGAGCAATGGTAAAAGCTGGAATATCATTCCGAATACTTCCTTTGCTTTGCTGGTTTTCAACAAAAAATTTTAAGGTATCTTTTTTTTTTAAATAGTTATCCCTGTTGATCCTGCGAATTTTCTCATTATGAGATGATAATGCAGTAATTTCAAAATTTAAGTGAAGAGCCCCTACGGATCTTACCATGTCATTGTAAATCTTTTCTAATGGTTCAAGTGAATCTTCAATATAGAAATATTGGTTAAAAGAATCAATTAATGTTTTATTCGTTGCTATTTGTAAAATTTCTTCCTTGCTTTTGAAGTATGAGTACAATGATGCTTTACTTACACCAACTTCACTGGCAATATCATCCATAGTTGAGCTGTGATATCCTTTTTTATTAAATATAATGTAAGCAGCATCGATAATTCGCATTTTTGCCAACTCTTTATATTCCGGGACCACCTTTGGCATCTAATCACCTGTATGATAAATTGTATGAAAAGTTAATTAAATTGACTAGTAAATTTATCAACTTATATTCAATATAATGACTAGCGTTCATTTATATTTAATTGAAATCCAATAAATAACCGATATGATATTAAGTACTTAAAATAAAAATAGAAATTATTAGGTCNNTGAACTGCAGCTGTTCCACCTGTACCACCAATGTTATGTGTCATACCCACTTCGATACCATTGATCTGTCTTTTACCTGCATCTCCACGTAATTGCCAAACCATCTCTGCTGCCTGCGCAATACCTGTAGCACCTAATGGATGTCCTCTTGCCTTTAAACCACCAGATGGGTTTACTGGTATTCTGCCATCAAGTTCTGTTAAACCATCTTCAATTGCGGGACCACCCTGTCCCTTTTCAACAAAGCCAAGATCTTCAATAGCTAAAAGACCATTTATACTGAAGCAATCGTGAACTTCTACACCACCAATGTCTTTAGGTGTCATTCTGGCCATCTCATATGCTTTTTTGGCTGCGTGTACCGTTGAGTCTATGGTTGTAATATCGTGCCTATCATGAAGCGCTATTGTACCAGATGCTTGTGCAGATGCCTTAACATAAACTGGTGTATCTGTGTAATTCTTTGCATCCTCTGCAGGACATAGAATTACTGCTGCTGCTCCATCTGATACAGGAGAACAATCAAGTAATCTTAATGGTTCTGCAACTAAGCTTGAATTCAAAACCTGATCAACTGTTATCTCATTAGGGTACTGTGCAAGCGGATTTTTTGCCCCGTGTTTATGGTTCAATACAGATACCATTGCAAGCTGTTCCCTTGTTGTACCGTATTCATACATATGCCTTTTTGCCATCATTGCATATAACGATGGGAAGGTAACTCCCTGTTGTGCCTCCCATTCCTGGTCGGATGCTGTTGCGATTGCCGGTGTTGGATCTACAACATCTGTCATTTTTTCAACACCTGCAGAAATAACAATATCATGGTAGCCTGATGCAACTGCCATGATACCATTTCTTAATGCCAGACCTCCTGATGCACATGCTGCTTCAATCCTTGCACATGGTATAGGCGTTAAACCTGCATAGTCAGCTATTAATGATGCTATATGTTCCTGTTCAACGAAAAGACCCGCTGACATGTTTCCAACGTACATGGCCTCAAGTTCGTCTCCCTCGATGTTTGCATCTCTGATTGCATTCATTCCAGCTTCTGTTATCATATCCCTAAATGACACGTCCCAGAGCTCTCCGAATTTAGTCTGTGAGACTCCTATAATTGCAACATCTTTCAAATGAATTCCTCCATAATCTCATAACGATTCCATATGTTTCTAATAANNGCCATTCTGATTTTTCCCTTGTACTTGGCATAAACTGCGTAGTCAACGTAACTCTTGTTACTAACCATATCCATAACCTTTGGAGCCATATCTTGTACATTTTCTATACGGTCGTTTACAGTTATGCTGAATGCGTCGCTTCCTGCACCTGAACCATATGAAACTGCCATGATCCTGTCCCCTGGTTTTGCAATGTCCAATACTGCAGCAAGTCCTAATGGAGTAGCGCCGGAGTAAGTGTTTCCAATTACAGGTGTTAATAATCCTGTTTTGTACTGTTCCTCGCTGAATCCAAGTTTCTTAGCCGCTCTTATATAGAATTTACCATTGGGCTGATGGAAAATAACATGATCATAATCTGATGCTTCTGTTCCTATTTTATCAAAAAGTCCTTTTGCACCTGAAAGTACATGTTTGAAGAAAGCTGGTTCCCCTGTAAATCTTCCACCATGTTTTGGGTAGGGTTTTCCTTCCCTTCTGTAGAAGTCGGGTGTGTCAGATGTAAAACTGTAAGTTCCCTCGAAATCTGCTATGGTGTTGTCCTTCCCAATAACATATGCTGCGCCTCCTGCTGATGCTGTGTATTCTAGTGCATCTCCGGGAGCTCCCTGTGCTGTATCAGATCCTATAGCAAGTCCGTATTCAATTATTCCTGAATCTACCAGCCCCATACAAATTTGCATGCCTGCTGTTCCAGCTTTACAAGCAAATTCAAGGTCAGCGGCTGTCATTTCAGGTGCTGCTTGAACAGCCTCTGCAACTATTGTTGCTGTTGGTTTAACTGCATATGGGTGTGATTCTGAACCCACGTATACTGCCCCTATTTTTTGAGGGTCGATCATAGCTCTTTTAAGGGAATTTCTTGCAGCTTCAACCGAAATTGTTGCTGTGTCCTCATCAGGACCTGGTACTGATTTTTCCTGTACAACCAGTCCCCTCGATATTGCTTTAGGATCGTCACCCCAAACTTTTGCTATTTCCTCTACTTTTATCCTGAATGAAGGTACGTAAACTCCATATCCTACTATTCCTGCCATTATATATCACAACCGTCGTAATATTGATGATAAACTAATATTTTTATAGTTGTATCTTATTATTCACATTAACCTATTATTAAATTATTATATACTGTATAAATGCTTATATGAAATAATCTATTCATCCCATTTAAAAAAAATACAGTTATATTTAATTGTTCTACATGCTTATAAACTTTAGTGTGCATACTAATGAGTAAAAAACCCTTTAAAACCTTAAAAAACTTAAAAATCTGAATTAAATCTTGTTAATACATTGTAAATCATGAATTATAATTGTTTTGATAAATTGAACGTTAATTACATTTAAAATATTTGGTTTAAATGGTTGATCTATGTTGATAAATACAAAGGAATCTTTAAGACATATAATCTGGGAGAAGATGGAAAAGGAAGGAATCTCAATATCAAATAGTTTTGGTAAAATACCCGACTTCCATGGTTCAGGAAAGGCTGCTGATTTATTAAGAAACTCCAGTGAATGGAAAAATGCCTTAACAATATTTGTTAGTCCTGATACTGCTCAAAGAAAGGTTAGAAAAAATGCATTTTGTGATGGTAAGGATTTGATCATGCCATCTCCGAAACTCTCAGATGGATACATCCTTCTTGAAACTTCCCATACAGCGGGTAATGAAAATGACGCTTCAACCATTAAAGGGGCTTTTAAATATGGTAGGACTGTAGAAAAATTTCCGATGGTTGATATGGTTGTAGAGGGCTCTGTTGCGGTTGATAATTATGGTGGGAGGCTGGGTAAAGGAGGTGGATATGGTGATATGGAGATATCATGCCTAGAGTATCAGAAAGTAATTGGACTTAAAACACCCATTGTAAGTACAGTTCATGAGATCCAGATGTTAGAGAGGGTTCCATTAGAATCCCATGACAAAAAAATAAATATGATTGTAACACCAGAAAGGATTTTGAGAATAGATTAAAATGGATATCTAGTCTATGATTATATATATCCAAATTCTCATGAAATTCAAATTTTTTTTATTTTTTTATAGTGTCAAAATAAAAACATTGTAAACGTGGATTATACTTCTAATCAATGCCCCAAATCAGGATTTACTTTCTTTTTATATCTAAATTAATTTTCCCTTTTTTTGATATAAAAAAAAATTTAGATATTAAAAAAGTAAGATTGTCACCAGTATCCTTCAGTGAATCTGATTCTAACCCAATCTTTTCCTCTACTAGTTAGGTATCCTCCCAGGGCTGTGAGATATAAGATTATAGGATATATAATCAACCTTTCTGATCCACCCTTACCGAACACATCCAGTGGATTGGTGGGCCCCATACCATAAATAAATGGTGATACTATGGTTATTAATGCTATTAATCCTAGTATAAAGGATATGATGATCATTGGGATATTTATGCCGAGTCTGTAACTGAAAAAAAGTGCTAAAATTCCCGATATGAAAGCTAACAATTCAAAGGTTACATGAATAGAATTGGTGTATTCTGGGAATATTCCTAGAGCTGCAATACAAAAGCCAAAAACAGCAAGACATGATGAGAAAAGACGGCAGCCTCCACTTTTGAGGATTAAATAAACTGATACCAAGATTAAAATTCCTAAGATGATATTGCTTACGTTGAAAATAATTGCGGCTGGTTCTACCAACGGCAATGAGCCTCCAAGATCGCTTAAACTGTTAATAGCAATGCTATAACCTGGAAATAATGATTCAGCCACGTTAACAGCCAAAAGATATTGCACACATGCTATAACCAATAAAATTCCAGCGAATTTGTAGTACTCTTTTTCAGGTTTAAAAATACTTCCTCTTTGAAATTTCATTACAATTCACTCCCAAACATTATAATTATCTGAAATAATTAAATTTCATTATTATATTAAACTTTAAAGAGAGCCAATTATTCTATTTATGTCGAGTTTATCAACGTCTTCCACACCACTCATACCGTATTTATTGTATAGAACTTCCATATCGTACGAGTCCAGAACTTCATAAAACTCTTTTAATTTTTCACCGTCAATATCTAGTTTTGACTCTTCAAATTCCATTATGCATGTTTTAAGGATCTCCTCGGAATCTTTATTCATTACCAAATCTGTTAGTATCCCTGTTTCATCTTTAAATGATGGTTTGAAGTCCATACCTTCGTAATAAAACTTCTTAAGTGTATTGTTCTGTGCAACAAACCTGTAAAGAAGTACAAGTTGCTCTTCAAGTTCCTCTAATTCATCTTTTTTTAACTTCATAATATTTAACTCTTGAATTTTCTCTGTTTAGATGGAATGGTTAATC
Source organism: Methanobacterium sp. (assembly GCA_003162115.1). Classification (GTDB taxonomy): domain Archaea; phylum Methanobacteriota; class Methanobacteria; order Methanobacteriales; family Methanobacteriaceae; genus Methanobacterium_B. The sequence goes on along the minus strand of PMMV01000015.1, from coordinate 10,351 downwards.
TAATATTTATTACAGATGATTATCAATATATATAATTCTAAGTTAAAGGATATTAATGTTTAAAATGTTTCATATGATTATTATGGGGGTGTATGTTTGGAATGTGAGTACTGCAAGAAGCTTGAGAAATATAACTTTGGAGATTTAATTTTTAAAACCAAACACTGGATTGTTTACTTGGCACCGCAACAAAGCAACATTGGAACATGTGTGGTTGCTTTGAATAGACATGCAGAAGATCTATCAAGCCTGACGCGTGAAGAATGGCTTGAATTTGGTGAACTAGTTTATAAACTTGAATTTTCGGTTAAACAATGCTTCGATGTCACAATGTACAACTGGGGATCGCTTATGAACGCATCCTACCTTGAAGAACCTCCTGACCCCCATGTTCACTGGCACTTCATACCGAGGTACAACCATGAAGTAGAATTTGATGGACTGGTCTTTGAAGATCCCTACTTCGGCACCATGAAGCCCAGACTATTTAGAGCTCTACCCGATCGAGTCCGAAGCAAGATCATCGAAATTATCAAGACAAATATACCGGATAAAGAAATTCGATCATATGAATCAATGAATTAATAATTTTTATACCGAAATAAGATAAAGAATAATATAAAAAATTTAATTTAACAAACTCAAATAGTTTTATTTAGAATAGACAGATAGATTTGTTTTTTACTCTAGACCTTCGAGTCTCATTCTAAATTCTTTTCTATGCCTTTTTTCTTCGTCTAATATGTGTTTTAAAACACCTACAACTTCCTCGTCGTCTATAATATCAATTTGATGGTTATATCTTTCTATTCCATCACTTTCTAATTGTATTTGACGTTTAAGCATACTTTTGAGGTCATCATTTCCAAAGTCAAGTTCATTATGTTCCATTGTTGGCTTTCCGCCTCTTTTGGTTATGAGATCGGCCAACCACCACATGTGCCTCATCTCATCAACTGATATTGCCTCTGTAACTCTGCTGGGGTCGCATTCCACCATAATAAATGAGTTATAAACGTAGATCATGGAGGCTTCAAGTTCCCTAAGAAAATCTTCGTTCAAGAGTTTTATTACTTCATCTGGATCCAAAATTTCCTCCTCCTTCCAAATATTAATAAGAAATGTAAAAATTTTTACAAATTATTTGCAATACATAATATATTTCAACAAGAATTAATATTTTTGGAAATTCACATATTANNATTTTATCCCTTTTTCTATAGGCTAATCCCTGAAATATAGCTATAAGCTCTCCATCATCGTTACAAATATTTACTGTATAGGTGGCTATCTTTGGGTTTAAAGAGATTTCATTAGCTACAGCAGTTAATGTACCATTTCTTGAAGCCTTCATAAATGATATGTTTACGTTAATTGCAACTGTTACTCTTCCATGGGAATTAGCTGCAACAGCAAATGCGAAGTCAGCTAGTGTAAATATGGCCCCGCCATGAACAGTTCCGATCCCATTGAGGTGTTCTTCCCTAATTTCCATCCTCGCAACTGCTTTTCCCATTGATACTCCAACTAGTTCAATTCCAAGATATTCAGCTAGCCTGTCGCCCTTAAAAAATTTTTTAATAGTTTCTATTTCCAACAAATCTGAACACCAACTAAAGTTTTAATATATTCTATTGGGATTAAATAATATAATTATTACCATACTATAAGAAGATCTTTTCCTAATACAGTTGATAATTAAAATTAATTTGTGAAAAAAATGAAAGCAATGCTCCTTAGGGTTGGAATTGATAAGGGAACGGATGGTGCTCTAGCACCCATCTTTACCGATGGAAGCTTCGAATATATCCCATTATCAGAAAAAAATATAAACACATTAGAGAAAAAGACCTTCAGTAACACCAAAGGATTGAATGAAAAATATTTCACTCAGTACCTTCCAAAAAAAATAAAAGATAGGAAGCTACACTTCGACCCGGAATTTGAAACCTTCACCTACGGTGACCAGACAGTTAAAAGAAATTATCTTTTAAAACTGGAAAAAGGTGATCTGCTAGTTTTTTATGCAGGTTTAACACCCTATAAAAACCAGATACACAAAGAAGGCCTTTACATTATTGGATACTTCAAGGTTGATAAGGTAGTCGATTTCAGTGAACTCAACACAGAAGAAAAAATGTACAACTGTGAAATCCACAGTAACAACTCCCATATTAAATCAGATAGTCTTGATAAACTTGTAATAGTAAAAGGTCATGATAATTCAAGTAAATTATTAAAAAAAGCAGTTTTAATCAGTAATAAGAAGTTAAATAAAATTGGAAGATGTTATCATGCAGTTTCTTCTGATATGGAGGAACTTCTAGGAATTTCTGGCTCGATACAGCGAAGTATTCCACCAAGATTTGTAACTAGAAGTTACCTAGAAAATCTAATTCATCTATTGAAAATAGAATAGTTTAGATTAATTTCTTTAACAATCAGATTTCACTTCAAAAAATATAAAAAATTTGATATCAGATCAGATTCCACAGAATTTCCTGCCCCTCTTTTCAAGGTATTTCTGATGATAATCTTCTGCAGGATAAAAGGTGGGTGCTGGGATAATTTCTGTTACAATCGGATCTTTATATTTACCTGATGCTTCGAGTTTATTCTTAGATGCAACTGCTAGGTTTTTCTGTTTCTCACTGTGGTAGAAAATAATAGACCTATACTGTGATCCTACATCGGGTCCTTGCCTATTTTTTGTAGTTGGATCGTGTTTATTCCAGAAGGTTTCCAATAATTTTTCATACGATATCTTGGACGGGTCAAAGATCACTTGCACTGTTTCTGCATGTCCAGTAGTTCCTGAACATACATCACCATAAGTCGGGTTTTCCGTATGTCCCCCCATATATCCAACCATTGTGGATTTAACACCCTTTAATTCTCGAAAAGCTGCTTCAACTCCCCAGAAACAGCCAGCTGCAAAACTTGCGGTTTCATATTTTTCTTCTTGAGCCATAAAGAAATCACCTATCAAAATTTTCAAATATTTACTACACTAGTACATTTGTAGTTCATACATTGAAAACTTTTACACACGCTTCTTGTACTCCAATTCCTTAAATATAATATTGAAACTAGATCCATTACTGCCGTCTAATTCTATTGTACCATCAACCTGGCTTACAAGATTATTTACAAGTTGTAAACCCAGAGATTTTGTGTTCTTAAAGTCTATATCTTCTGGAAATCCTACTCCATTATCTTTAACGTTCAAAACATGTTTATCATCTGTTTTTAATAGTTCAATACAAATTTCACCCTTATCATCGCCTGGGAAAGCATGTTTTAGGCAGTTGGTTATTAATTCGTTTACTATGAGTCCGCATGGTATAGCTGTGTCGACGTCAAAGTATATTTCATCCATATTTTTCTTCAGACTAATTCTTGAAGGGTTAACGCGGTAATTGTAGAATAAACTTTCTGTTAGATCGGATATATATTCTCCAAAATCTATTTCAGACATACTCTCTGAGTTGTAGAGCTTTTCATGTATTATTGCCATTGATCTGACTCTGTTCTGGCTTTCGGCGAATATATCCAGTGCATCTACATCCTTTATATATCGGGATTGTAGGTTTAAAAGACTTGAGATTATTTGTAAATTATTTTTTACCCTATGGTGTATCTCACGCAGGAGCATGTCCTTATCTTTAAGGGAGGTTTTAAGCTGGTTTTCAGTTTTATTACGGTCGGTAATATCTTGAAGGGATACCAAACTTTTTCCAGTTCCTGGTATTATGGCTATGGTAGCGAATATATTTTTTAATGTGCCTTTGCTATCTATGATGTCGAATTCATAGTTTCGGGGTACTGATTCGGGATTTTTTCTGCGTGTTTTATGGTATTTGTCCATCACTGGATGGTATTTCTCAAGAACAAATTGGTGCCATTCCATTTTACCCTCAATATCCTCCTTATTATAGCCGTATAGTTTTTCAAACTCGGTGTTAATAAGGGATATGGTATTATCTTTCTCTACTATGACAGTTGCAGTGCCTGTGTTCTCAAAAATAGTTTTATAATATTGTTCCGATTCTTTAAGTGCTTCTTGAGCTTTTCTTTGTTCTGTAATATCTATAAATACGCAATGAGTCTGTTTGAAAGTTCCATCTTGATTGTATTCCGCCTTGCAGTCAATTGTAACATTTATTCTGTTTCCATTTTTGTAGATCATTTCAAAGTTAACTGCAAATGTCTCTCCGTCCTCTTGGAGCTTGGAAAAATTCTCTTCAAAAGATTTAATATATTCTGGGGCAAGGAAATCCGCAAACCATCGTCCTATAACATTATGACGTTTGTATCCAAGTTTTGATAGCCATGATTCATTGACTTCCAGTATATGTCCCTCACTGTCAAGAGAATGGTAAGGAATTGGGGAATGGTCGTAGAGAAATCTGAAATTTGCTTCATCAGCCTTTAACTTTTTATCAGTTTGTTGGTAAAGGGCCATTTCAACAGCTAATTTGAGCTCGTTATCATTGAATGGTTTTAATATGTAAGTATATGGTTTGGTTGATATTGTATCATCCATTCTCTCAAGCCTATCATTGGATAAATAAATTAACGGCGCATCAAATTTTTTTATTACATCAACACCCACACTCAGACCATTTATCTCTCTATTATGGGTTAAATCCATTATAATTAAATCAGGTTTGATCCCGGTGGATTCTGGTACAACAGGGGATTTAATTGAATAAGTGCAAGTAATGTAATCCCATGATTTTAGTTTATTAATAAGATTATTCTTATAACTATTATCATCTGTTAAGATCATTATCCTTTCTCTGGACATTTTTAAAACCGAGTACTATTAACGTGTACAGTTATCATAACTGTTACATATTAAATTTTCTACTTAAAATTTTTAGAATAAAGAGTTTTAAACAATCCAATAACCATTTAAAGGATTTATTATAGTTTGATGTATTTTATATAATTTAAAAAAAATTATTAGTTGTGAACTATATAATATTCAATATGAAAAATCAGTTAGTTGCAGCCATACTGAACCAAGTTGCTGATTTAATGGAAATTGAATCTGTAGACTTTAGAACAAAAGCATATAGAAGAGCAGCTCATACTGTTGATACTCTTTCGGAAGATATTGAAGAAATAAAAAATGAAGGAAGACTCCAGGAACTGCCTGGAATTGGTGCTAAAATTGCAAAGAAGATTGATGAGATAGTTGAAACCGGTAAACTGGAATACCTTGAAAATCTTAAAAAGGAATTCCCAGTTGATTACGACGCATTGATGGCTGTTGAAGGTTTGGGTCCCAGGAGTATCAAACAACTTTACAACGAACTAGGAGTTAAAAATCTTGACGACCTTGAAAAAAACGCTAAAAGGCACAGGATCCGAAGGCTTAAGGGAATGGGTGAGAAAACAGAGCGGAAAATTCTTGTAAATCTTGATTTTGCAAGGAAAAGCACTGGAAGAAATCTTCTTGGACATATACTGCCTATTGCAGAGGAAATAAAAGAAGATCTATCGAGTCTTGATTATGTTCTCAAGGTTGAAATAGCTGGTTCAATAAGACGTAGAAAGGAAACAGTTGGAGATATAGATATTCTAGTAACAACCAATAAACCACTGGATGTTATGGAATACTTCAGCAGTCTGGATCTAGTAGATGATGTGGTTGTTAAAGGTCCCACCAAATCTACTGTACGTCTTAAAGAAAATGGAATCGATGTGGACCTTAGGGCATTTGATAATGAATCATTTGGATCAGCACTGATGTACTTCACTGGATCTAAGGAAACCAATGTTGAACTTCGAAGAATAGCTATTTCTAAAGGGTTAAAACTCAGTGAATACGGAGTTTTTAAGGGAGATGATCTTCTTGCAGGGCGCACAGAGGAGGAAGTTTTCCGATCCTTAGGAATTAGTTACATAGAACCTGAATTAAGGGAAAATACGGGTGAAATAGAGGCTGCAATAAATAGTAAACTTCCAGAACTTTTGAATTATAATGAAATTCTAGGCGACCTTCAGATGCACACTGAATGGAGCGATGGATCATCTAAGATAATTGATATGGCCCTTGAAGCACAGAAAATGGGCTATGAGTATATTGCAATCACAGATCATTCGGGAAGCCTTAGAATTGCGAATGGAATGAATGAAAAGACCATACTAAAACAAATGGATGAAATAGAAAACTTAAATGATGAAATGAATGGTTTTATGATACTTAAAGGTATTGAAATAAATATTGATTCCTATGGATTCCCTGATGTTCCTGATAAAATTCTTGAGGATATGGATCTGGTTATTGCAGGTATACACTCGGGTTTCAATCAGAACATAAAAGAATTAACACGCAGGATAGTATCTGCCATGGAAAATGATAACGTTGATATTATAGCCCATCCAACAGGAAGGAAGATACAAGAGCGAACGGCGTATGAAATTGATTTTGAAACGATTTTTGAGACGTCAAAGGATACTGGAACCATGCTTGAGGTTAACGGTCAGATGAACCGACTTGACCTTAAGGATATGGACATCAAAATGGCTGTGGAACATGGATGTAAACTTGCTGTAAACACAGATGCTCATTCAATTCCCGCCCTAAAGAACATGGAACTAGGTATAGCAACTGCAAGACGGGGCTGGGCAAAAAAAGAGGATATTATAAATACCTTACCCCTGAAAAAGTTGATAAAATTCTTAAATTAAATTCCAACATTTAAATATAGGTTAATCTTGATCAAACGTTTAGTAAAGATTAATTGTTCAATTAATATATTACCTATCTCTTGATAAAATCATTTTTTAAATATCCATTTCTGTGTGTAACCTGGATAGAATTCTGGCTAGTGTAATTACATCTTCACTGTTGTGTTCCACTATAGGAATTAAAGGACCTATATTCCCAGTTTCATCATAGGTTTTGTAAAAAGATGGAACCATACTGCTAGGTACATCATCTTCACGTTCAAAATCAAACAGGTATTTCTCCAATGTTTGTAGTTGGCAGTTAGGCAATTTACTCTTCCAAGCACGTCTCGAGAAGTGAAGAAGATCAAGATGATAACGCTGGATATTTCCTTTTAATCCATGATGTCTAAGCCTGTCCTTTATGTAGGGTACATCGAAGGTCTGCCCATTAAAACTCACAAATACAGTGTCCTCATCCACATGTGAGACGAATGCATCTAATGCTGCACTTTCCTCATCCAAGTTTCTGAGAAGATACTGATCAACTGAGATTTGTTTCGAATCAACTGTGGCCACTCCTATTAATATTAGAGGTACACCTTTAAGTCCCAGAGTCTCTATATCCATGAAAAGAAAGTTTTCATTTGGGGAAAAGCAGGATGAATAAAGTGCCGATGGATGGGACTTTGGATATCTGTTGGAAACATAGTCTGTTATCTTGGAGAAATCCCCCTCATCAACAACATCCAATAACTGACACGCATCATCCCCATAAAGTGGATGTTCCTTAAGATCTTCTATGGTTTGAAAACCGTTTGAACGTAAAATTTCAGACTTTGAATCTCCAATACCTTTTATAAGTTTTAAATCGTTTAAAATATTTTTTTTAGCTTTTTGAGGGCTTATAGTATTTAATTTTAATTTTCTCTTGTCTTGAATTCTGTAACATGACCCTTGTTTAGTTTCATATTCTTCTCCATTGAAAAAATCTTCTATTGATGTTTCTATATGGGTTTCAATAAGTTTTGACCTTAATATTTCGGCTTCCGTTGTTCCATAAGATGACATAATCAGTAAGCTCCATTGGGAGGTAATTCATTCTAATATAATTGTTATTCCAGACCTTTAGAGAAGATATTTATAGGTCAAAGATGATAGTACTATTATAAAGTTATTGGTATATTAATTTGGAGGGAGAGCAGCATGAAGAAATATTTTTTATTTGTAGTTGCCATAGTTGCAATTGTTGTGATGGCATCGGGATGCACCAGTCAGACCGGCAACAATTCTACAGCAACAAAAACATATTCAGCAAATGGAATATCATTTAATTATCCCAGTAGCTGGACGATTATCAACGAAACCAGCAATGAAAACGGGACCGTGATTGCGCTTGGAGATGCAGATATTCAGAAGAATAATACTGTAAAGGGTAATGGTGTTACCATAATTAAAGTTGCACAAAACACAAACTCTACTGCAGATCTTGCAAATCTTAAAACACAGTTCGCAGGTCTAAATGGAACCAATAGTACAGAAACCATAGCTGGTGTAACAGCCAACGAAACTACTATCACAACAAAAGTTAACAATGCTACAGCTCAGATAAAGTTCATATACTTTGAAAAGAACAACTTCATCTATTTAATACAGTACGCAACCATTTCTTCAGACTTCCAAACACAGTCAGGGTTATTCGATACCATAACCAAAAGTTTCCAAGCATCGTAGATTTAATTTTTTAAATCTACTTTTTTTCTATTTTTTTAATAAAATTAATAATCCATTAGTTTATTTGTTTATCTGAATTTTGAAAATAGTTTAAATAATTACTACTAAAACAAATTATTCCCACATTTTTTTTATTCGATCATATCCTCACCATGTCTTGGTAAGAACCATTTCTGTGCTACAAACGTTGGGATCACAGCACTGGAAACCACAACACCTATAAGAACAGAATATTGTACTTGATCAATATAACCAGCGTTAAGACCGAATAAGCTTGCAATTGTTCCGAATGTTAAACCAGTACTCATTAAAAGAGTAAAATACATGCTACCATTAGGTATGTACTTATTGGCAAGGAAGTATACCCCTATGAATTTGGTAATTATTTTGATAGCAAATAATATCACAAATAAACCCAATGATGCAAGTATTAATGGGAATGAAATTTTTAAACCGCCTACAATAAAGAATATAGGAGTTATCACTGCATATGCTACTGTCCGTAGTCTGACCATCAGATTTTTAACCTTTGCCAGTTGTTTAGACATTAAAAGTCCCAATATAAAGGCGGGTAGGACTGCCTCTCCATTTCCAATGGCAGCGAAGTACATGAATATTACCAAAAGTAATAATACATATTTAATTTCCGGCTCTATAACCTTATTTTTCAGTTTTTCATGGTTGAAAATGTGTTCAGAGTATTTGGCTGCTAAAATTATCACTACAGTTGAAACAACAATGAATATGAGAGTGTACAGGTCTGGTTTTATAAAGAGAATGCTCAATACTATAACAGTTGTCATATCTGTCACAAAGGTGGCTGCCAATAATATTTTAGCGAGATTGGCATCAGGAAGATCCGTTTCGAGTAGAACAGAGTAAACAACTGCCAGTGAGGTAGTTGAAAGTGCAATTCCAGCTATCAAAGCCGCTTGTAGATTCCAACCGGCTACAAAATAGGTAAAAAAAGACGCTCCAATGAAAGGTACAAGAAATGAAAGGAATCCTATTAAAAAGCTTTCCTTATATTTTTCCCTCATTACTTGGGTGTCTATCTCGGTACCTGCCATGAAAGTTAGGAGTATCCCACCAAATGTAGCAATGATGGTCATCCAATCGGTTGCATGAAGAAATCCTAAATTTCCAAAAATAGCTCCTATAATTAATTCTATTATTGCCACAGCCACTCCCAATCTTAGGGAAACTAAACTCGACAACAATATTACTATTACCAGTATTAATACGTTAGCTTGTGTTAATATATCTACTACCATTATATATTCTCCTACTTTAGATTAATCCGTAGGAGTCATTAGCTAATATAATAAGCGGTTGAAGGCGAACCCCATCGCCGTAAGTATAGTTGTAGATTATAATATATAATATTTATTAAGAATGAGCAGATTGATAGATAATAATTAAAAATTGAAGGATTAAAAAAAAAAGAATGATTAATCCTTCCAATTTTCCGATATTTAACCCCTACTAGCCTCTTCTTCGCTGGTCATGTAGTTGTAGGCTAGAGCTGCAAGAATAGCACCTACTATTGGCCCTATAATATATATCGGGTAAAACATCCAGAGACTGTGTCCACCAAGTAATGTATCACCTAAATACGGTCCAAAGGTCCTTGCAGGATTTAGTGATGCTCCAGAAATATTACCAACTGTTGTAATTACTCCTGCAACTGTCAGACCAATTATTAGACCTGCAAATCCCGGTGGTGCTCTCCTATCTACAGCAACGCCCATTATGGCTAACATCAATAGGAATGTACCTACAATCTCTGCTAAGATGGCCTGTACATACCCAATTCCTGGAAATGGTGCGGTTGCACCCAGTCCACCAACAGTAACAGCACCCATACCAACAATTGCTGCAAAGAGTAAACTTGCAAAAGATGCACCTAATATTTGTGCAATGATGTAGGGTACGA
>PMMV01000018.1 GCA_003162115.1 Methanobacterium sp. | reverse complement strand
TACCCGATCCAGAGAAATTTTCTATTCATGCCAAATCTTTCCCAGATCAAAAATATCAACCTATTAATTCATATATTATCTTATTACACCTTAATAAATTTATTTTCATAATAATAAGATAAATTTATTAATTCAAATAGAATAAAGTAGTTAATTTTATATAATCGGAGTTCTTCAATAGTTATGATTCATTTCTTTACCACAATCATAACAATAACCTTTATGAACACAAATCGTACCTCCACAATCAGAACAAGTCCATCTAACCTTTTCATCCTCTAAGAATTTTTTTAATCCAAAATTCTTGATATTTTCCAGATTTTCTATCATGCTCATATGGTATTTGGTCCTGTATCTTTTGTCTAAATGTTTCAAATTATCACAGGAGAAATCTCCACATTCAAAACAGAACTCAATATTTTCATCTTTATATACTTCACAGGTCTTAATTTTACATCTAAGACGTATAACGGTTTTATTTGTATCATCACCCCTGCAACCAGGACATTTATTTCTTTCTCTTAAATACGCCATGCAGACCCCACAGTTCATTCCGCATGGGGCTATAATCGAAAATTCATTTGAAGATTCCATAGTTTCACCAACTACTAATTACAATAGAATATTCTATGTGTAATATTATAATAAATTTGATCAATTGATATATCACAATCATAAAATAGGAGAAAAATCATGGGTTTAAAAAAGGTGTTGGGTCTGGAAAAACCCGATATTAAAAAAATGGAACGGAATAAAGATGTTAAGGGGTTAATGAAAGCACTTAGTTTCGAAAATGATGAATCTATTCGCAGAGATGCTGCTTTTGCTCTTGGTAAAATTAGTGATTCTAGTACTGCTGATCCGATTATTAACGAATTAAACTATGAAAAGAATGATGTTATAAATGGTTCCGATAGCGATATTGGAGAATCCACCATTGAACAGCTCATAAATTCATTAAATAATGAAAATATTGATGTGAGAAAGAATGCAGCTATTGCTCTTATTAAAATAGGAGAGCCAGCTGTAGATATGCTCATTAATGCACTAGAAAATGAAAATTGGAGGGTGAGATGGCATTCAGCAGAAATTCTTGGGGAAATCAAAGATGATCGTGCAGTAAAACCACTCATAAACGCATTAAACGATAAGAACAATGGTGTGATAAGCAATTCCATCATTGCTCTTTGTGAAATTGGAGAGCCCGCTGTCGAAATCCTTATAAATGCATTAAAAGACGGTGAATGGCGGTTAAGATGGCATTCAGCAGAAATTCTTGGGGAAATCAAAGATGATCGTGCAGTAAAACCACTCACAGACGTATTAAACGATGAGAACAATGATGTTAGAATGGCTGCTACCAAAGCTCTTGAAAGAATTCGTGGGGACTAATTTATCGAATCAATTAGATCTTATTTGGAATTCATAAGTTAAAAAAGAAATAAGTGGAAAATAATAATAAAGAAAAAAAATTTAGATTTTGAACCATTTAGACTCACATGCGTAGTAGACGTTCTGCATTACCGTGTGCAATCTTTTCTCTGTCAGATCTGCTCACCGGAATTTGATCCAGGAATTTACGGGTATTTTCCATGGGAACAAAGGGATAATCGGTTGAGAACATGATTCTTTCGGCACCCACTTGAAGGAACAAGTCGAGGAATGTCTGGGTGTAGTTTAATCCACTGAAAGTGTAATATATATTTTCACATAGATATTCACCAACCATGCGTTCCAGTTTAATCGTTTCTTTGGATAATGAATCATCTATTCTTGATTGCATGAATGGAAGCCCTTCACCCATATGACCAATTATTATTTGTAGATTAGGATACTGGTCAAATGCTCCGCTTAGAATTATTCGCAGGATGTGTAACCCAGTTTCTATATGCCAACCCCAAGCATTACGCGCCAACAACGTTGAAACTTCTTCTGAGTAATTTCCCAAATAAGAAGCTTCTATGACAGGTTTAGGCGGTATTGTGGGGTGGAGATAAATTGGAACTTTTAATGCTTCAGCACGTTCTAATATGGGCCAGAAAAATTCATCATCCAGATAACGACCCTTTGTGTGACCATTAATAATTGCACCCTTAAAACCCTGCTCCTTAACCATACGTTCCAGCTCATCAGCCGCTGTCTGGGGATCAGCTGTGGGTAAAGTAGCAAATCCACCGAAACGAGTAGGATGTGCTTGTATAGCATTGACAATAAAATCATTTGAATCTTTAGCTATGTCTACAGCAGTGTTTACGTCCATTTGCTCGACTCCTGGAGAGAATAATGACAGCACTTGAACATCTATACCTGCTTGATCCATCTCCCGGATCCTTCCTTCATCCACATCAATCAGTTGTTCTACGATCCGGGCAAAACCTGGTGGGGCCCCTTTTAAATCTCTTTTTTCAACTTCTGCCAGAGCATTGAAAAATTTAGGGGTAGCATAAGTTTCTTCAAGTGCAATGGTTCGCATTTTGTTTTGTTTTTTCAAGTTTTTATCTCCTAATTTTGGGCTTATTTAAAAATTATAATTTGGGTTATAAACTATCTTCATTGTAGTTGATTGATGTGTGATTAAATTTACTTACTAAAGCTTCTCCAAAACGTGTTTTTTCCACTTTACCTTTAATTTTACCATCAATAATGTCTGTTACACCATCAATTAATTCTTCTACAATTATGGGGTCCACTGGTTTTTCATCGTGCCCCGATAGAATGGTTTTGAAGTCATCTGAAAAGTTATTTACGTGTTTTATACTCTTTAAATACGTGCTTAGGTGAAGTGATGTTTCAAGGTTCATTAATACTGGTTTTGAAAGTAGACTATCTCCAGAAAATAGAATTTCATCCTTTTTATCCAATAAACATATACTCCCTGGCGTGTGTCCAGGGCATTCTATGACCTTGAGTTTTCTGTCACCAAGATCAAATAGATAACCTTCAGAGATCAGGGAAGGATTTGTAATTTCAGCATTAACCCATTCATTTTTAGAAAAATAAGTTGGTAATATATCTTTGAACCTGTTAATGATTTTTTCACGTGTTTCTTTAATATAAAAATTGTTTAACAATTTCTCATCTTCAAATGTTATGTAAAGATCTGAAAATTGATATGCTCCATTAACATGATCTGGATGTCCGTGGGTAAAAACGACATCAACTGGTAACGAAGTTAGAGATTGAACCAATACAGCAAGATTGCCTAGTCCCCAGCCTGTATCTATGAGAAGAGATTTAGTCTTCCCTTCTATTAAATAGCAATTAACACTGGTTATGTCACTAATAGCCCAGACTCCATCATTAATTTCATTTAAATTAAACCATCCATTATCTTCAAAACCCATAATGTTCCCTCCACAATTTCATAATACTACGATATAATTATTATTTTCAAAATAGATAATTTGATCTGAAGATAATTTTTTACGATAAATCATAATTTTTTTAATAGGAATAATCATAGCAAAATGCTATAAATCGGCTCTTAAAATTATTTTCATGGAATAATCTAAGTATTTTAGAAACCAATAAATAAAATGAGAAGTTGAGGTATTAACATGAAAGTAAAAAATGTTGCTATAGCAGTAGAAAACATGGAAGAATCTACCAAATTTTACACCGAAATTTTGGGAATGAAAGAAGTGAGACGATTCAGCCCCCGGCCAAGTTTGACAATTGCCCTATTTAAGGGAGAAGGAGAGGCCATGATCGAACTCATTGAAAATGAAGCCGACAAAAAAGGACTGTTCTTGGTGGGTTTGGAAGTTGAGGATATGGATGCTGAAGTGGCTAATTTAAAGGCTAAAGGAGTAGAATTAACTCGCGGACCATTCGGTCCTCCTGGAGGTCCCAGAGTAGCCTTTTTAGATGGTCCCGATGGTGTGGAAATAGAAATGATTGAAAATATGGATAAGATTTAAATTTATTCCAATAAACTCACCATCAATTTTTTTTAAGAAGTTAAATAATATATTTAGAGTTTTATAGTTGGCTAATAACTAAAAAAAGGACTAAAATGGACTATGTAGGCCGTAACTTGAAAATATTAAAGGATCATGTATGATTTCATATAGAAGAACCGCAATAATTGTAGGACTTTTATTTATAACTGCAACAGTTACGTCTATACTGAGTACTATTTTTTTAGGTTCTACTCTGGCATCTCCAAATTATCTTACTGCTTTTTCTACCAATGAAAACCAAATAATTATAGCATTTCTATTTGAGTTAATTGCTGCCGTTTCAGCTTTTGGCACAGCAGTTATGATGTTTCCAATTCTTAAAAAGTATACTGAAAGTTTGGCGCTTGGTTATGTAGGTCTCAGCTTATCGAGAACATTTTCTATGTTGTTGGTGCTCTCAGTCTACTTGTACTATTAACATTGAGTCAGGAGTACGTATCCGGAGCTTTTAATGCTTCATATTTTCTGCCTTTAGGCAATTTATTGCTGGCGTTACGTGATTGGGCCATTTGGATTGGGACTTTGATGTTCTTTGGTTTAGGAAGTCTGACACTTAATTATTTATTGTATCAATCAAAACTCGTTCCTCGATTTTTATCGGTGTGGGGCCTCATAGGAGCCGCATTAGTTTTAATCTATGGCTTGTTAGGTTTGTTCGGTCTTAAACCCGATATGATTTCATCGATCTTGACTATCCTGGCTCTTCCAATAGCAGTGCAAGAAATGGTATTCGCAATATGGATTATCGTGAAAGGATTCAAATCATCAACAACAGCTTCCTAATCTACCAAAACTATCCAATAATAAGTTTTAATGAATTGTGATGGATTTTAGACCCAGTTTGAATGAATTTACATATCCAAATTTTTACTTATATTCTAGATACATTTCAAAAATAGATGTTATTATAGATTATTATTCTTTGAATAATTTCTGATAAAAACTTTAATAATCACGTTTTACCAATCATATTAGTAAATATAATCGATAAGGTGAAAATACATTGGATTTAATAACACACTTTTTAGTACCGTACATAATCTTAGCCGCCGTTAAAAGTAAGAATAAACTTGCCGGAGCTTTTGGTGGTATTTCACCCGATTTTGATACCATCTTTGTGGCATGGATAGGAATATTAGCTCCACAATTCTTTATTTTTTCACACCGAGGAATTACACATTCCTTTATCTTTGGCTTCGTTACTTCAACAATTTTCTTGTATGTAATATCAAGAAAACAAGTAAATGGCTTTATCAGTAACTTAATTAAACGTGATTTAACAGTGAAATTCACAAAAACCACCATTGCAATTGCCTATTTTGGTGTTTTAACCCATTTATTCCTTGATTATCTTACTACATTAGGAATTCCACTTTTCTTTCCCTTTTCAATTACAAGATACGCCGCAGATTTATACCAATCTATAGATCTTTTAACCACCATAATTGCAGCGGTTGTATTGCTCATAATCTACATGAAAGTAAATTATAAGTATAAAAAAGCTGCTATGGCCATATTTATGATTATTCTAATATCATTTGGAGGTATAAGGGCATACGAGAAATTTAATGTTCTAGAAGATGAAACTCCAACATTAAATGGGAATTACAGTCAATTATCAGTTTATCCAACCAGTGATATGTTCTCATGGAATGTTGTGAAAAGAAATTCAGAAAACACCAGCTTTATAGTATCGGAATACAATACTTTGTACAATCAAGATTCGAATATAAACTTATATACCACTCCTTCGGTTGAAAATGGTAATTACAGCTCTGCATTAAATGCTATAAAAATTGCAGATGCCCTTCCTTTGGTGAAAAGATTTAAATGGAATTCATATTATACTTTAGTGGATGCCAACTACAATTCAACCAAATGGGATATAACCTACTATGATATCCTAAATTCATATACTGGAAATAATATAACAGTTACAGTCCCTTAAACTATGAATTAGATATTCACTTCACTGGTTCTTTTAAAAACTAAAAAATAATTTTTCTGTGCAATTCTAGTATTCTTTAATCTTTTAGAATAGCAGCACATCTTCTAACTTGGTGGAATGGAATAACATCAACAATGACATACTTTGANNGAGTCTTCAAAATCTATTTCAATACTTTCTATTTCTCTATCAATTCCCATGTATTCCACCCCATGTATCAAAAATTACATATTATCAAATTTATTTATTTTTTATGAAATTAAATTTTTCCCGAAAACACCCATCTAATACAATAAATTCTGCTTTTTTTATTATGTTCATAATTATAATTAATATTTAATGATAATTAATCAAATGTTAAAATTTAGAACATATTTTATTCTTTTGTTCAGGTGAGCTATTAATTTCTTGTTGATCTGTAATTTATTATGGGATTTAAATAGAAATTTATTTATAATATAATTTTTACAATAATACATATTATAAATTTATTAATACTTTTGAGGTAGACCTAATGATAAAAAACACCATAATATTAAATAAGAGCAACGTTATAGAGCTCATAAAAATGGATGAAGTAATAAACTCGGTTGAAACAGCATTCGCAGAGGAAGCCCAATTGTAATATTGATATGCCTGCGAAGAAGTATCTTTACTTCAACCAGAACAGTGAAAAAAGTCCTGGAGATCTAAGGATTATGCCATGTTCAGTTATTGTAAGCATAGCAGANNAACATCTATAATCAACATGAGAACAGGTGCAGCCGCAGGGCTGGCAACCAAGTACCTGGCTAGGGAAAACTCTGAAAGTTTTGGCTTTGTTGGATCAGGTGTGCAGGCACTTCTATCATTCTTTGCACTGAACGAAGTAATGAAGATCAACGAGATTAAAATTTCAAGTCGAACCCTTGAAACCAGGGAGAACTTGGCAAGAATGATAAGGGATAACTATGGAATAGATGCAAAGGCTGTGGAAACTGTCAAAGAAGCTGTCACTGGTATGGATGTTGTTACCACAACAACTCCCTCACGAACACCATTGGTACTTTCAAAGTGGGTGGATGAATGAACCCATATAAATGCAATGGGAGCAGACGCACCAGGAAAACAGGAACTGGAAACAGCACTGATCTTGAGATCCAATATAATTATAGACGACTGGGAACAGGCTAGCCACAGTGGAGAAATAAATGTACCACTATCAGAAGGCACCTTTGGAAAGGGAGACATCCATGCAAAGCTAGGAGACGTTCTAATAGGGAACAAGATGGGCAGGACCAGTGATGGAGAGATAACCGTTTTTGATTCGACAGGACTGGCTGTTCAGGACATTGCAGCAGCATGGAAAGTCTATGAAAAAGCATTTAAGTTGGATATCGGCTACAAAATGGATCTAATGGCTTAGAAGCTTAAAATATTTCTCTTAGAAAATTATTTATTTTCATTTGAAGATAATAATAAATATAGATTATTAAAAAAGTTGGATGTGAGAAAATGCCAATGGTTCAAGTAAATGTATGGAAAGGTTTTGAACAAGAAAAGATTGATTATTTAATTAAAAATATAACTAAGGCGTTTGTGGACGTGGATGTTCCAGCGGAAGCCGTTGAAATTTTAATATATGAGGTACCAAAATCTCATTGGGGAGTTGGTGGAGAATCGTGTTCAATAAAATTTAAGGATGTAGGTCCACAAGAATGATATCATAAATTTGATTAACAATTATGATAAAAATTAACTGAAAAAAAATCTTCAAACAATATACCCTAAAAAAATAAAAAAATGGGAAAAATAAGATCTTATTTATTCCTTGTTTTTAGGGAAATAATCGAAATTTGAAAGAAATTTTAGTTTTTGTATGTTCATTGTAATAGTAATATTCCATTTATTTAGAACCCTTTAAATAATAATAGTCCTAAACTAATTTTAATCTATATTGGAGGAATTCTTTTTGGAAAGTAATATTAATGCTTCAAAAATAGGTTGGACCGCCCTTATACTGGTTTCTTTATCTTCATTCATCATTGCGCTCGATTCTACTTTTATGAACGTTGCCATAACCAACCTAGTGGTTGATCTTAACACCACTGTATCTGCCATACAGGTAGTTATTACTGTTTATGCCCTGACAATGGCCTCATTAATGCTTCTTGGAGGAAAGATGCAAGATGTNNATTGGGTGGTCAATATTAGAAGGTATTGGAGCGGCCTTGATGACGCCCGCAACTGCTTCTATTATAACAGGAACCTACACGGGAAAGAACCGTGCATTTGCACTGGGAATATGGACTGCAGTTGCAAGTGTTGGTGCAGCTCTCGGCCCCCTTATTGGAGGATTTTTAACNNTGGCATTATCACGTGAACTGAAGTACTTCCCTCCATCGATGAAACTTTCAGATATAGACAAATCGAGTGTGCTTTTATCTTCATTTGGAATTCTTGTGCTTGTTCTCGGAATCTTAAGTCTTAATTCCGTTAAAAACTGGGAAATATCTGTTGTGATGATGGGAACAGGAATATTACTACTAATACTCTTCTACTTCTGGGAGAAAAGAATAATAAACCTTAATAAAAGGCCTTTTACCGATATTAGACTGTTTAAAAACAGAAATTTTACTCTTGGAAACATCACCCGATTAATAATGCAGTTAGCACTTGCAGGTGCTGTTTTCGTTTTACCTGTCTTTCTACAGCAGATTACAGGTTCCGATGCATTTACAACCGGCCTGGCCATTTTACCATTAACCATAGGACTTCTGATATTTGCAATAGCATCCTCNNTTGCAGGCAGTTTTTTCCTGAGTTTCCAGTTCAACTTGAACACCCAAATAAGTGATATTATCCCAGGAACATTGCTCTTAGGTATAGGATTGGGTCTTGCACTACCAATAACAGGTAACATTGTGTTATCATCGGCAAGTGATGATAAACAGTCAGATGCATCAGGAATTCTGTCCACAAGTGCAAGTCTTGGAACATCAATGGGAACTGCTATTATAGGGATAGTTCTGATACTTGGAATCATAAACGGAATATATATCGCTGTTGATCAAACATTTCCTAACGAATACAGCAAAGACCAAATCAAGCAGAACTTGTTGCAGTACGATGAAAAAATGAAAACAACCAACATTACAAGCTTAAAAGAAAATGAAACCTCCGATGCATATAAAATTGTAAACAAATCCGTAAGTGATTCAATGAAAACTACATTTGACTTCGTATCCATTATATTTCTAATCGGCTTCTTAATTTCACTCTATATAAAGCCGTTAAAACGGATTAAGAAGGACCAAATTCAATAATATCCAGCTCGTCATATCAAGTTGTTCTCAGTATCTAAAAGAAGTTATGAATAATATAATTATTGGTTAGAATTAATGTCTAATTTCAAGGTACCAGACAATAACTGGAATCAATGCCAAGATTACTAGTATTACTATTATTTTGAAAAAACTTTTTAACAGAAGATAATATTTTTCCAGACTATCTTCATTATCATAAATATTTACTCTTTCGAAGTATTTTAATTTTCCACCACAGTAACATATTTTATAATCTTCTATAGACTCTCCATGCTTTAATTCATAGTATCCACGACATTGTTCGCATTGAAAATATCCACCAACAGGAATATTTTTCTTAGATCTTTCTAACTGCCCATTATTTTCGTCATTAGAAGCCATTTCAGCACCTGTAGTAAAATATTTGGATTATAAATTAATTAAAGATATTGAATCTTTCTTTATTATTTCTGTTAATTAATTAAATATAAAATTTTAAGAGATGTAATGAAATCTCCATAAGATGGTTGTACAGGATATATTTATTCCAATCAATGATATATACTTGTAGTTCTTCTTCCAATTCAGTAGAGTACTAATTTAATCCTATTTAATGATTTTATCGAATTCTTTCTTTATATACTCTTCAAGTGTGGTAGGATTTCTACCCAGGAGCCACTTTAGAACATTGAAATTACCGAAAAATCCATATTCACTGTAATAATCAAAAAGTGCATTAAATCCTCTGGCAGGATAGTCTCCATATTCTGGGAAAGCCTTTTGAAAACCTGATATAATGAATTCCTTAGGTACAAGTTTAGGTAAGATCTCTTTCCCTAAAACTTTGGTCATAAGCTTGGCAATTTCAATGGCATTTAAGTAATCGTCCGAGCACAGTTCATATGTAGCACCGTAGTGCCCATCTTCGGTGAGCACCTTAGCAGCCACTTCAACTTTATCATCCATATCAACAAATGATAAGGGTGTTTCCAATGTTGATGCCTGTTTAAACAAACCTTCACTGTACACGTCTGAAATATTAATATTCTGCATGTAGTGCATTGGTTGTAGAATGGTATAATTAAGGTCTGAATTGATTAGATGTTCTTCTACAATAAGTTTCATTCTATGCTGCAACAGAGCACTGATTTGGGGGTGTAGAACCGAATCGTAGACAAAATGTTCGACTTCTGCATTAGAAGCAGCATTAATGACAGCAATACCCATTTCAGCTTCTTGAGGATGAAATGATGGGCCAACATGGAATACAGATTCTATACCCTCCATAGCGTGATCTAAAATTTTTGAATCAAGAGCGTTTCCAATTATAACTTCTTTAGCACCCAATTCTTTGAGTTTATCTGTTTTATCAGACAAATTTAATGCACGGACATCTAAACCCCTATCAGCCAATCTAGGAATTAGTTTCCTGCCATTATTACCATAAGCAGAAGTAACCAGTATCATAAAATACCTCCTACAAAATATTATATTTTATAGTCCAGTCCTACCATCGACCATTCATCTTTTCAAATAACTTGTCAATATCTTTCATGGTAGCTGTTTTTAAATTTTCTAAAGCAGGGTTTTCTATTTCAAATTTATCCTTTTCTAATCCATCAACAATAGAAGCTGCACATTTATCTGATTTTATACCTGTATTTGTTGTTCCAACCTTCTTCCTGTATTCCATATTTAATTCAGAAATAACAATAGGCGGTAATACTTCGAAGACTTTGATACTAGTGTCTGATAATTGGGATCTAAGACATTTTGTAAAAGTATGTACTCCCGCTTTAGTTGCACAGTAAATTGGAACTGCTGCAAGGGGTGTGATAGCTAGTCCGGATGATATGTTAACTATAGCTGCTTCTTTTTTAGACTCTAAAAATGGGATAAAAAGTGTAGATAAGTATATTGTAGCTTCTAAATTAATTTTTATCTCATTTTCTCCTTCTAATCCTTTTATACCCTCTTTTAAATCTATGGCTCTTTGTATGCCTGCATTGTTTATTAAAATATTGATATCCTTTGCCCATTCCATTATCTCTTTTGGATTCCTAACATCTGCAACCTTGATATGGATGCTTGGCAATATTTTTTTTGCTTCATCTAATTTCTCTTTTCTTCTTCCGCAGATATATATCTCATTATCTTTTGCAAATATCTTTGCCAATTCCAAACCAATCCCTGTGGCTCCTCCTGTAATCAATATCTTGTTTCCTTCGACGTCCATGGTATAGGGAATGATATATTGTTATTAAAGGTTGCGAAAATCTGGTAATATTCTATAAACGAAGAATGATTCCAAAACACCTATATTTCTAGCTGTCTTAATAACGCAGTTTCCTGCTCCAGAAAATTATTCATGAAATGGTTTCTCCATTGTGTCACATTTGCTTTGTGCGCATCTTCTAATGAGCTTGTCTCATTGAGTTGCTGCACTGTATACTTTGAATATGTAGGATTATTCAGTTGCTCTAGTGTATATGACTGTGCATATGCCGCCCTTTGCGCTCCATTGGCATCTATGAATATGCCTTCTGATGGCCAGATGCTGCTCGGCATATAATATAATTGTACACCCTCTAAATTTAGGCCTATTATTCCATGTGGATAAGCTTTTGCTTGCTCTAATGATTTTTGGAATGTCTTATATCCTATATGTTTTGCCAATAATCCTAAGTGCTGTGTGCTGTATAGCCTAAAATATACTGGCATTCCTGAATCCTGCAATTCTTTAA
>PMMV01000043.1 GCA_003162115.1 Methanobacterium sp. | reverse complement strand
ATGATTGCAGGGATTGGAATTCTATTTTTAGGTATTTGGTTTTTAATCCAATTCTTCGCACTTTGGGATGGTAATAAAGGAGCTAGTATCGCTTATTTAATACTTAGTATCCTAGCAATAATTGTCGGAATAGGAATATTTGGAAATATATCCGCATTTAGTTTTTTAATCAGCTTATGGCTATATATTGCGGGTTTATTCCTTATAATATCTGGAATAATATCTCTATTTACAAAACCAGAAGTATATGGTAAAGGTTCCGGTGTTTCGGGTACGATACTTGGTATAATATATATTGTACTTGCTGCATATGCATGGAACCCATTTTATCTGGGTTTATTAATAGGAATATGGTTAATTATTGATGGTATAACGTTATTCTTTATAAATCCATTTTAAATGATGTAAATGGAAAAATTAATTATGGAAATTGATAATAAATATAATAAGTTTTTTTATCATTAAAAAATTTCCTTTATTCTAATTATTATTTTGTTTAATAATTATTCTAAAAAAAAACCATATCCCCAGGTATAAAAATTGGAGGCTTGTACCTGAGGAAAATATTGGGGTTAACAAGGTTGAACAGTTTTAATGTACATACCTTACTAGCACTTTCATTTGATCACTTAAATCGATTTTCCCAAATCTCACCCAAATCATGCCAGAAATGGATAAAAATAATATTAAATATCAAATTATTTTCCATAATTTGTAATTATGCCTTAAAGCATCTTTTCCATCGTTTAACTTGATTTATGATTGAAAACTTTTTTTATCATAAAAAGTAAGATATTATAATTTGAGCAATATATATAAAAATTTTTTTTATATTAGACATCTTCGATCTTAAATATTTTAAATCCGATTTAGGAGGTATATATCGTGTATCATAAAATATTATTACCAACGGACGGATCTGAAAATGCAAGACGGGCAGGTAAACACGCTATTTGGATTGCTGATGCTAGTGGTGCAGATATAATTGTGCTGAACGTAATTGAACCTTATTATCCACAAATATCTGCTTTACCTAATTTCAGCGAGGTAGTGTAAGATGAACTTAGAGAAGAAGGGAAAAATGCAGTAGAATCTTTTAAACAAGATTTAGAAACAAACCAGTGTAATGGGATATGTAAAAATATTAGACTAACCACCAAAATTAATGAGGGCAAGGCTTACATAGAGATACTCAGGACCATTAAAAAAGAAAATATAGATCTTGTTGTTATAGGTGCATCTGGCCGTCATGGTTTGGATCGGTTCTTACTTGGAAGTGTAACCGAACGTGTGGTACGGGAAGCAAATTGTTCAGTATTAGTTGTAAATTAAATGACAAATGTTTAAGAAAAAATAATCAGAATTTTAGAAATTAAGACAAATCAAAATAAAAAAATAGAAAAAAAGTTTAAGAATTCAACCAAATTGATGTTTACTTTTTAATAAGCCACTGGTAAAGTCCATAAACTATTAATATTATTATCACGAGCCAAAATAGCCAATGAAATAACCATGGCACTGCAAAAGCTAAAATTGCTAGAACCACACCCAACAAGAATGTAATTGCACCCATCGTACTATCATTCATAATATCACCTAATAATTATATATGGAAAGCTAAATATTTAAAAGTTCCCCTATTAGTAATAACCCCTTAATATGAGGGTATAGAAAAAGAGAATCTGTAATTATACATCAACCATAACAATGGATAAAATTATTAATTTCAATAAACAGATATTAATATGCAAATTCTTTGTTTAGATTAATAGGGAGTGGTAGATTGAATTTTGAAGATTGTATAAAATTTGCTAATGACACACCAGTATGTTATCTTGCAACAGTAGAAGGAGACCAGCCCCGAGTAAGGGCTCTGGGATTTTGGTTTGCTGATAAAAATGGATTTCACTTCCAGATAGGTGCTGTTAAAGATATATACGGACAGATTCAGGCCAATCCTAAAGTTGAAGCATGTTTCTGGCAGCCGGGTGAAATGTCTGGTACCATGATGAGAGTTGCAGGGGAAATAGAATTTGTTGACGATCCTGATCTTAAAAGAAAGGTTTTAGAAGACAGGCCCTTTCTTAAAGAATTTGGGATGACATTTGACCATCCCGGCCTTGTAGTTTTCCGTATTGCTAAAGGTGAAGCCTACTTTTGGACAATGGAAACCAACTTTGAGCCTAAAAAGATGATCAAATTCGGTGATTAAAAAACTAACTTAATTCATCGAATCATCATTTTTTTTACCATCAAATAAAAAAAATTAAATGATGAATTAATTTTAACATTAAAATCTTAATCTTCTGAAATAACTGTAAAATATTATATATGATGGTTTTCTTACATTCTTTATGGTTTTAAATCCTCGAACATCTTTTCAGTTACATTAAATTTTCTAATAAGAAAATATATATTTTTCAAGAAATTATCGTAATTCTATAAAGTTATATAGAGAAATAATCTAAGGAGTAGTATATTGAATATCTTTAAGACTAATCAGATCATAGATCAATAAAACTATGAAGCTATATTGGCTTTGTTCGTGGTTAAAAGAGCATTATAAGTACTGTTACAAAGGTGTTCCAGTACAAGTTTTAAACTTTAAGATTAATAATAAGGAGTTGAATTAAATGGCAAAAATATCAGGAACTAACAAGAGAACTCGACAAAAGAAGGGTTATAAAAAAGCTGGAAGTAAAAGGGGAAGAGGAGTTAAAAGATAAAATTTAATTATTATTCACCTTTTAAGAAGTTTCCAGTTTTAAATAAATTAACCCCCCCATTTTCGTATATTATAATTCTTAACTAATTTATTAAATTCATGATTTTGATTTGGAAAATTTTTTCAATTCCTTTTTTTTTATACATTTTAGATTTGCTTTATTAGAAAATCATTTATTCATAAAAAAATATATTATTCTACGGTGATTCTAGATGGTTTATTGTCATGAATGTGGAACAAAAAATGATGATGATTCAGAATACTGTTCTAAATGTGGTTCATCACTAAAAGGAAATGGAGATGACCCAGATGAAAGACATAGATATCGTCGGGACTACAGGTATCGTCAAAGAAATGAATGTTTTGGACTTCCATACGGCGGATTAATTGTTGGAATTATATTTGGTGTTCTTTTAATCCTATTTGGAATATCCTCAATTTACGGATTTGATTTATTAAGATACATATGGCCCATTGTAATAGTTATTGTAGGTATTCTGATTATAGCCGGTGCCATTACTAGTTACTCCCGTAGAAAGTAATAAAACGCTTACAAATCTATTTTAATGCTCTGATTCATCTGTAAATACAGGATGATTTAATACTGCATTCATTACATACTTCGTAATGTTTTTTTTCAGAACTCGCAATTCTACCAAGAATCCAAATAAATACCAGCACCATAAAAAAAAGCTGTATAAATATACTGCTATTTAATTCAATTATGCCTATCAGTATCATGAATGAACCAAGGACTAGGATCATATTAAAAAGAAATTTTGCAAAGGTAGAGTTTATATCTAATAATAAATCTTGCAGTAAATAAACTAAAACACTTGTAAAACCTATGAAAAATATTAATCTGCCATCAATACCATCAGAAATTCCATAAAAATAGTAGATTATGGTTCCAATAACAGCAATCAATGCACCAATAAACAGACCACTGCAACCTGCACAATACTTTTTTTCCATTAAACTAAACGTATGGGATTTAAAATTGTTACATTCTGGATGATGGCCCTTAAATTTCTTCCCAAAATTAGAACGTTTTTCTATTTTATTAAATTTATGATCAGATTTTTGATAATGTTTAAGACTCAAAAACTCAGCACACCTTGATGGTGAAACAGCAGCGACCATCCCCAGTATACAAATAAGAATAAAAACAGATAATATTAGTTGTTTCTGGAAATAATATAATATTTTAGGATTTGGGGCATAGAAAACCAGTAATATAAGTAAAAAAAGTCCAAATATGCTAATCAATGAATAATAAAGGTTTTCAATGTAAATTTTTTTATGTTCAGTGGTCAATAAAGATCCCTCATGTACTGAAGCAGGCCTTGACTGGCCATGTAACGGTAAGTTTTCCTCTTAAACGTATTTTTGGAGAACACACCTGTTACCCTTCTTTTAATGCTTCCGTAGAAATCCCTGTAACAAAGGTAAAGTTCCTCCTGAACTTCTGGTACTGTTAGATGTTCGGTGGGCATAACTGCATGTGCCATGTCATAATTGGCCCAGTTATCCTCTTCCAGCCAGCCATTCTCTCTTGCTGTTTTATAGAGATCTGTACCTGGAAACGGCGTTAACACCATGAAAATGGCCAGATCAGGATCCACGTTGTTAACAAAATCGCGTAACTTCTGTATTGAATTATGAGAATCACTTCTGTCACCCATTATCAAAGTTGCCTGGGCAAATATACCATTTTCTTTTAATAAATCCATTGAAAGCTTTGAATCATTTGGTTTAATCCCCTTGTGATAGTTGGTAATGGTTTTATCATCATGACGTTCCAAACCGGCCATTACCCAATAATTACCTGCTCTTCTCATTTTTGGTAGTATTTTCTTATGTTGAACTATATCATCGCTTCTGGCCTGGATAAACCATGTTATACTATCAGAAACTCCCTTTTTTATTAACTCATCGCAGAGATCACTTGTTCGCTTTCCAAGACCCAGATTATCGTCTGTTAACCAAAGAAAACTGATATCGTATTCATTGTAGATATATTCCATTTCGTCGGCTATTCTTTTAGGTGATTTAGTTCTCCATCGGCCTCCCCAGTAGGGCCACTGAGAACAGAAGGTACATTTATGCAAACATCCTCTGGAAGCTTCCACCATAGCATAACCCGCATTAGAATGGGCCATCATCTTAAAATGATACTTATCCATGTTATTTTCAATAAAATGGTAACCTGGAAACGGAAGATCATCCAAGTTATCTATAAGGGCACGTGGCAGATTGTGAACTATTTTATCACCATGTCTGAAGGATATTCCATCAACCTTCTCAAGCGGTCTATCCTGTTCAATGTCCTGTAAAAGATCAACAAGGGTTAATTCACCCTCTCCCCTGATAATAAAATCGATTTCAGGGTATTTTTCAAGGCTTTCATTTGAAAGGGCCGTGAAATGCTGTCCACCAACAACGGTCTTTATCTGGGGATCAATTTTCTTTATTATATCAAGTGTCCTGATTATGGTGTATGTGTTGCAAGTTGCAAGGGCACTCGATACAACAACGTCGGGTTCTATACTTCCAATAAGCCTTCGAAGATCATCCCAACCGACTTGTTCTGCCTGACAATCAAGAACTATTATGTCGAAATCAGGAATTCTAGACTCAAGAAAAGCTGCCAACTGAAGGATACCCAAAGGTGGGGGAGTGTACTCTCCCATAACAAACCAAAAATCTTTAGGAGGTTCTATAAATAAAACTTTCATGAAACACACCTATAAAATATCTATTACAATAATTATTGGGATTATAAACAGATAATATTTTTTGTTTAATAACTCCTCATTGTCTTATATTAGAATAATTTATGAGCTCCATTTATAAAATATCCAATTTATAATTTTTCAAAAACAGATTGTTGAATATTTTAATAACTGAAAATGAGATTAATCTAGTAATTTTTATGAAAATCGTTTGTAAAAGATTTAAAAATAATCAATTGGATTATCAAATCATGTGAAGTATCAAGATAAAACTTATTCTTTGAAAAAATCTAAAAAAAATAAAATGATATCAGGATTTCACAGAGATGACTTTAACGACGTTAAGGACAATAAAAAGAAAATAATAATAAGTAATTTATTAACTTTTTAATGATGTGTTTAATGGGTAAAATTAATAGTATTGGGTGATTTCATATTTTAATATCCAATTGAAAAACGTAGAATTCATTTAAAAAGGGTTTTGGCTTATTCGGATTTATCAGTCTTTTTATCTGCAGATCCACAACCACAACCACAATTTTCATTTTCGTTGGGTTTTTCTACAGGCGGTTCTTCAGTTTCTATTTCACAGCCACATCCAATATCTTTTTTGATTTTTTTTAATGGTTTTTTATCAATTTTTTCAGAATTACATCCACATTTTTCATTTTCCATAATTATTCTCTCCTTATTATTTTTTTTTAACTTCAATTATTTCCAAATACTTTAAAAATTTATAAAAAGTAAAATTTAGAATATTATTTTAATTTTCACTAAATATTTAAAAAAAATGATATTTTAATTTTTAAAGATATTATCATATTTTAAATAGTATATGATGGGTTAATTATAGAGTTAAACCCATTTCAATTTCTTCACTGATCTCCTTGTATCTGTTACGTATGGTTACTTCTGTTACGCCTGCTACTTCAGCAACGTCTCTCTGTGTTTTTCTTTCTCCGAGGAGTACCGATGCAATGTAAAGAGCTGCTGCTGCAACCCCTGTAGGTCCTTTTCCAGACGTGAGTCCTTTTTCCATAGATTTGCCAATGATATCGATGGCTTTGGATTGTACTTCACCTGAAAGGTTTAGTTCGCTTGCGAATCTTGGAACATAGTCAACTGGGGATGTTGGAGGTAGTTTGATGTTTAATTCTCTTGTAAGGAACCTGTAAGTCCTTCCAACTTCCTTTTTACCAACCCTTGATACCTCTGCAATTTCATCAAGTGTTCTTGGAACTTTGCACTTTCTGCATGCTGCGTATAGTGATGCTGCAACCACACCTTCGATACTCCGTCCTCTGATGAGTTTGTTTTCGACTGCGTTTCGGTACACAACTGAAGCAGCTTCCCTGACACTTCTAGGTAGTCCGAGTCTTGATGAGTCCCTGTCAAGTTCGCTCAGTGCGAATGCGAGGTTTCTTTCGGTTGCACCGGATATCCTGATTTTCCTCTGCCATTTCCTTAGCCTGTACCATTGGGCACGATTTCTAGCTGGAATATCACGGCCGTATATGTCCTTGTTTCTCCAGTCGATCATGGTAGACAATCCTTTGTCGTGGATAGTGTAGGTCATTGGAGCTCCAACCCTTGTTCTTTTGTCACGCTGTTCGCTGTCAAAAGCCCTCCACTCAGGACCCATATCCATTATACTGTCATCTATAACAAGACCGCAAGATTTACAAGCAACTTCTCCACGTCCTTGATCGTTTACAATATTTTCAGATCCGCATTCGGGACATTTAGTTTCATTTGCTTCGATTTCTGAAACTTCTTGTTTCATCTGTTCTTTTCCTGAAATATCAGGTTTGTCATAAATTTTATCCATTACCTTTACATCCCCTTTTAAACTGTTAGTTTATAAGAATTATAATATTTAAATAAATTTGAATCCTCTTTTGAATTATAAGTCTATGAAAATTGTTATTATTAATTTCTAAAATTACACTCCGATATTTAACAAGGTTTATCATCAAATCCTGTTATATCGTGTAATAATGGAATTGTTCGGTTTATCAGGCCATTTATTCTTCATTAATCGTTTTGTTAAAATATCATTATTATTTTAGATTGAAATCCGATTTGATGATTTTTAAATTGACTTAAGTACTCAAGAATTTATATTGGAATTTCTATTATGCCTTCTTCGTATTTGTGGTGTATCTGACTTTTACAGATTTTAAGACCACATTTACTGCATTGTAATATGTTCTTGACTTTGGTTGCTGTAATTACACCCCTGTCTTCAATGTGAATTAATTCGCTCATAATTTTCGCTCGTTAAAAAAATCGTTATTAGTAATTTTGAATAAATTATAATAATTTTTATCAAATATTACTCAATGTTTAAAAAGAAATTGTTAAAAATATTAAAGTCCTATCAAATATCTATACCGTGTTATCATATCTTTCAAGGTATTCTGCAATTGCAATTCTTATATGGTGGCTGACGGGACTTCCGCCTTTACGCTTAGAAAAAGTTTTTAATTGTTCTAATTGCACTTCATCTAATCTCAAACCTACAGCTATCTTTTTAGACATAAAAACCTACCTCAACATTAAATGGAAGTGTCAAAGATTTAGCAGTTAACAAATAATTTTTGTTTAAATCTGCCCTTCAGATCTTAAGCCTGGAAAAAAAACTGTTTAATTTTTTCATTTACAGTAATTTTATTATAATATTCAACATCTTCAATATATCTTTATGTACTACATAGTATATAAAGTGATAGGTAATGTTATACAAAACGAATTGTATATATAATAGAAATTTTTTTTTATATCCCGGTTAAATGATTAGAATCCACATT
This sequence comes from Methanobacterium sp., assembly GCA_003162115.1. GTDB lineage: Archaea > Methanobacteriota > Methanobacteria > Methanobacteriales > Methanobacteriaceae > Methanobacterium_B. Next base: position 859 of record PMMV01000043.1, on the reverse strand, counting down.
TAATCACTATATATATTAATATATTCAAACAACCTAATATTATTCTATTAAATGCTTATTATATCTTAAAAATTTAATAGATCTTAAATAAACCATATTTAAATTGAATTAATTATTTTTTTTATAATATTGTTATATTTTTTTCATTCATGTAAATGTATCTTAAAAGTTATACATTGTAGATCAAAATCAAACCGTTTATATACTATAAGATATATACAAGGATACAGAGCTAATGAGAAAATATTAATTGGAAAAAATATAGGTATTATTTTGAGCTTAATCGGGAAAATTTAATGTGAAGGACTATTCTTTTAAAGACTATTCTATAAAATGCATTATTTTGACGTTTTAAACTTTCTTTGAAACCTGTATGTTTACTAAACGATAACTTTTTAAAATAAATTGTTTATCGGGAAGAATAATATTAAAAAAAATTCTTAGGCCCTAAAAAATATGATAAATGTTGTAAATGAACTTATTTACTATTGATTTTACAATCAAAATGTTATCAGTTTAAATCAGTTAAAAACAAATAAAGAAAGAGAGGTGAAAAAATGCAGGTAAAATTTGATCTACAACACTTCTGTTGCGGCCCCAAAGGTTGCGAAATTGAAATAGAATATGGTGTTATGGCGGATGCAGAAGAATAATGCAATGTCATAAATCTTTAAATAAAATAGTACTAAAATAAAATTGTGCCTTCAATGGCTAAAAATATGGACGTGAATAATATGAGTATGTTTGGAAATAATAGTTACGGAAATGATAGAGGAAATGACGCACCTATACAGGAAGGCGGAGAATACGATGTTAAAATTGACGATACTGGCAGAGACGGAGACGGAATTGCACGTAT
>PMMV01000103.1 GCA_003162115.1 Methanobacterium sp. | reverse complement strand
ACCATAACCCACGACGAGCAGAGAAAGATGATCGACATCCTAGTTGATGAAGTAAACGGGAAGGTCAAAGCTATTGCTGGTGCTGGAAGCAACTCATCAAAAGAAGCACTTGGACTTGTTCAACATGCTGAAAATGCAGGTGCAGATGCAGCTCTGGTAATAACACCATACTACAACAAACCACAACAACATGGACTCTATGAGCACTACAAAATGTTGGAAGAGTCGACCAACATTCCAATTATAGTTTACAATGTACCATCAAGAACAGGCACAGACATAGATGTTGAAACAATTGTTAAAGTTGCTCAACTTGATAAGATAGTAGCGATTAAAGAGGCAAATCCTGATATGGATAAAGTCTCAGCAACTATAAAAGGGCTTCAGGATCAAGATGTTAAAAACTTCATTGTCATTTCTGGAAACGATAACCTAACCCTCCCAATGATTTCCATGGGTGCGAAAGGTGTTATAAGTGTTGTTGCTAATGTGGATCCCGCTAGAATGAGTCAGATGGTTAACGCAGCTCTTGAAGGAGATTTTTCTAAGGCTGGAAAACTCCACTACGAGCTTTACGACTTAATGAAAGTCCTTTTCATTGAATCAAATCCTGTGCCGGCCAAGGATGCCCTCAACATGATGGGAAGGCCAGCCGGACATGTAAGGATGCCACTCGCTCCAATGAAGGAAGATAGCATTTCAAAGCTCAGAAATGTCTTAAAGGACCTAAATCTAGTTTAATGGTTTAAACCTAATTAAACTCCCAATAATTTTTTTTAGTTTTTTTAGGTTTAAATCGTTTAAACCCTTTTTTTTAACTAGTTAAATGGGTTTCCATAAGTTAATCCATTTTATTGATAATTCTTCAAATTCATAAAGGAGATGGATAAAATGATCAACATAGCTGTAACAGGTGCATGCGGAAGAATGGGATCAAAAATAATAAAAACCATACTAGAACAGGAAGAAATGAATGTAGTAGCGGCAATAGAGAGTCCCAACACCCCATTTGAAGGTAAAGATGTGGGTGAAGTCATGGGAATAGGAGAAATTGGTGTTAAAGTAAATGGAGCAGAAAAACTAAAAGAGGTGCTTCAAACTAAACAACCTCAAGTACTCGTGGACTTTACTGTTGCAGGGGCAGCTGTTAACACGATAAAAACCTCATCAGAGTGTGGCATTAATCTAGTTGTTGGAACAACAGGATTCTCCAACGAAGAAATGAAAGAAATAAGTTCAGCAATTGAAAAGAACCAGGTCAGAGCTGTTATTGCGCCTAATATGGCGGTAGGTGTTAATGTATTCTTTAAGATAATAAAGGATCTTGCAGCCATAATAGGGGACTACGATGTTGAAATCATCGAAGCACACCATAGGCACAAGAAAGACGCACCTTCAGGCACAGCAGTTAAAGCTGCAGAGATAATAGCCAATGAATTGAATAGAAACTTGAATGAAGTAGCTGTCTACGGAAGGAAGGGCATTGTAGGAGAGCGAACCAATGGAGAAATAGGGATTCATGCTGTTCGAGGTGGCGATATTGTTGGTGATCACACAGTAATTTTTGCAGGTGAAGGAGAACGTATTGAAATAGTGCACAGGGCTCAAAGTAGGCAATCATTCGTTACAGGTGTAATAAAAGCAATAAGATATGTTGTAACAGCTAAAAAAGGTTATGTAAGTGACATGGCCGATGTACTTGGATTGAATTAACAAATTAATTTATGAGAATGGTTTGATAATAAGATAATATTAAAAGATAGGTGGTTAAAATGGTAAACGTAGGAATTCTAGGGGCAACTGGTATGGTTGGTCAGCGGTTTATTGAATTGTTGGCAGATCATCCAAATTTTGAGGTAACTGCACTAACAGCTTCCAGTAGATCAGCTGGAAAAAGGTATGAAGATGCAGTAACATGGCACCTTGAAAGTAAAATACCAGAACCTTTAAGGGACACAATTGTTGTTGATACCGACCCAAGTCAAGTGAAAGATGTTGAAATAGTATTTTCAGCACTACCTGCCGAAAACGCTGCTGTTGTGGAGCCGAAATTTGCTGAGGCAGGGATGAAAGTAGCTTCAAATGCCAGTGCAATGAGAATGGAACCAGATGTACCACTGGTAGTTCCAGAAGTGAACCCTGAACACTTGGAACTCATAGAAATGCAGCAAAAAAATCGAGGATGGGATGGATTCATAGTTACAAATCCTAACTGTTCTACAATAGCCCTAGTAATGACGTTAAAACCACTTTATGACCAGTTTGATATAAAAAGAGTATATGTGTCAACAATGCAGGCAGTTTCAGGAGCCGGTTACAACGGAGTACCATCAATGGCCATAGTGGATAACCTAGTGCCATATATCGGTGAAGAGGAAGAAAAAATGGAGACAGAGACACTCCATCTCCTTGGTGACTTCGATGGTGAAACAGTTACCAATGCAAACTTTGGTGTTAGTACATCTTGCCATAGAGTTGCAGTACTGGATGGACATACAGAAGCAGTTTTCATAGAAATGAACGAAGATTTTGAGGTTGATAAAATTAAATCGTCATTCTCAGGATTCAAAGGACTTCCACAGAAGCTTAATCTTCACTCGGCACCAGAAAACCCTGTTGTCATTCGTGAAGAAGATAACAGACCCCAACCGCGTATGGATCGTATGGAAGGTAAAGGGATGGCAGTGTCAGTGGGCAGAATTCGTAAAGACGATGTATTTGATAAAGGTTTGAAATACATATTGGTTGGCCACAACACTATAAGAGGTGCTGCAGGAGCTTCGATTTTAAATGCAGAACTGATAAATGAGATAATGTAAATCACTCATTTATTTTTTTTATTTTAAATAAAAGNNAAAAAAAAAGATTACAAGGTAAAAATGTTGAATAATTTTATTAGCGCAGCAAATAACGTAGATGTGGTACTATTTTATTTCATCAATTTGAATCTTCAGAATCCATTTTTCAACATTTTAATGCCTATAATTACCAACATTGGTCTCTACTTATTCTGGTTCGGAGTATGTGCAGTATTAGCCATATTTGGGGGAGAAAAAGGTAGAAACGTGGCGTTAATACTCTTAATTGGCATATTAATAGGTCATTTCATTTCAGATTATCTTAAATATGTATTTGTTAGGCCACGGCCTTTTATGATTCTTACAGGAGTACACCAGCTTGCAAATGCAACTGATTACTCATTTCCATCGGGCCATGCAACAGAAGTATTCATAGGTTGTATAATTGTTGGAAAGAAGTATGGACATCTTTTGTTGTTTATTTTATTAGCAATTCTGATTGCGTTTTCAAGGGTTTATATTGGAGTTCACTATCCTGGAGACGTACTGGCAGGTGCACTGCTTGGAGTGGGAATATCAATATTTGTTCTCCATTTTGAGGATGATATCTTAAAGCTTAAAAACAGGTTATTACATAGATAATAATAGTGATAGAATGCCGTTATTAAAGGATACCGAGAGGGAACAGTTGAGGCAACTAGTGAAGGCGTGTCTCCTAGAGATCAGTAAGCTTAAGATCGAATTAAAAAAGAGTCAGAATGAGTCATCAATATCAACAGAGACAGAGAGTATTCGGATAAAAGCTGTTAAAGAAGAATATAATGGGTATATAGCAAAAAAAGATGAAGAAATAGCCAGACTCAATGATATCATTCATGATAAGGAGAATGAAATTGCTGATTTAGATAAGATAAAGGAATACTTTGAAGTCATTATATCACGTCCCAAAAAGGATTTAACCTCGTTTCAATCCCAGATATACGAAATACTCCCATATGAAGAGGATTCATCAGAAAATCTATATTCAAAGCTTAAAACTATAGGTTTCAGTGAATTATCGAATGAAAACTTTGAACACGCTCTAAGAAATCTTGAAAGGAAGGGTTACTTCAAATCGACAACAGATGGTGAAAAGATCATATGGAAAAAGATCAATAAATAGGTACTTTAATATAATTTTTTCATAATTCTCTTTGATTATTTTTTATCATATAATTAATATTGAAAATTTATTTTTATTAACAAAATTTAGTGCTCAAAACATTATGATATACAACAAAATTTTAATATAAAAATAGAATCACAAACTATTTATAGAACCTCTAACCCACTAATGAATTACATATACAAAAAGAGGTGATANNGTTAGAACAACCCTAGGTCCTAAAGGAATGGATAAGATGCTTGTAGATTCATTAGGAGATATTGTAGTTACTAACGATGGTGTGACCATACTCAAAGAGATGGACATCGAACATCCAGCAGCAAAAATGTTAGTAGAAGTTGCAAAAACACAGGAAGACGAAGTTGGAGACGGAACAACCACAGCAGTAATTATTGCTGGTGAACTACTCAAAAAAGCAGAAGGACTGCTGGATCAGGATATACACCCAACCATCATTGCAATGGGATACAGACAAGCAGCTGAAAAAGCACAGGAAATCCTAAACGTAATATCAATCGATGCAGACGACAGGGACACTCTCATGAAAGTTGCAATGACTGCAATGACAGGTAAAGGAACAGAAAAAGCAAGAGAACCTTTAGCAGAACTTATTGTAACAGCTGTGAAACAGGTTGAAGAAAAAGGTGAAATAGACACCGATCACATCAAAATTGAGAAGAAAGATGGTGCTATCGTAGATGAGTCCAAACTAGTTCAGGGTGTTATTATAGACAAGGAAAGGGTACATCCTGGAATGCCTAAAAAAGTTGAAGACGCTAAAATCGCACTTTTAAACAGTGCAATTGAAGTGAAGGAAACTGAAGTAGACGCAGAAATAAGGATTACAGACCCAGCTCAGATGCAAGCTTTCATTGAACAGGAAGAGCAGATGATAAGGGATATGGTCAGTAAAATAAAAGATGCAGGTGCAAATGTTCTCTTCTGTCAGAAAGGTATAGACGACCTTGCACAACACTACCTTGCTAAAGCAGGTGTAATGGCTGTTCGAAGAGTGAAAAAATCCGATATGGAAAAACTCTCGAGNNCTCTCGAGAGCAACAGGTGCTAAGGTAGTTTCAAACATTGAAGACATGTCGTTTGAAGATCTTGGAGACGCAGGATCAGTAGCAGAGAAAAGGATATCAGGCGAAGAGATGATCTTTGTAGAAGGATGTAAAGATCCTAAATCTGTAACACTACTTGTTAGGGGTTCAACAGACCACGTTGTAGATGAGATTGAAAGAGCTGTAGATGATGCAATTGGTGTAGTCGCAGCAACAGTCGAAGACGGTAAAGTAGTGGCTGGTGGTGGAGCAGCAGAAATATCAATAGCTAGAGGCTTAAAAGAGTACGCTGACACCATAAGTGGAAGGGAACAGCTTGCAGTTGCAGCATTTGCAGAAGCACTCGAAGTTGTACCAAAAACACTCGCAGAAAACGCAGGACTCGACAGCATAGACTCCCTAGTGGATCTCCGTGCAGCACACGAAAAATCTCTATACATGGGGCTTGATGTTTTTAAAGGCGAAGTACGCGACATGTACAAAGCTGGAGTAATCGAACCTCACCGGGTTAAAAAACAGGCTATCCAGTCAGCAGCAGAAGCAGCTGAAATGATCCTTAGGATAGATGATGTAATAGCATCCTCAACTCCAAGGGAACCTGATATGGGTGGAATGGAAGGAATGGGTGGAATGGGCGGTATGCCTGGTGGTATGCCACCAATGATGTAATTTAAAGGTAATATACCTTTTTTTTACATACCTTATTTTTTTCTTTTTTTTAAAATAACTTATCTAATTTTAAGGAATTCAAAAGTTTTTAGTTTCTACATCATTTAAAAATTCTTCCTTAAAAATCTGCCTTTCAGCGAATTTAATTCTTGCATCATGGGCATCAAATGTACAATCTAAATTTTTTTGGAAAGTTTATCATCATTAATCATTATTTATAATGATTAATCATCGAAAAATATATATACTAAAATCAACTTAGTTATTATCATTAAAATTGGATAAAGGAAGAATTTTTTAATGGCGGGGAAAGAAATGAAACGCGATACAACCGTTCTTCTGGATGAAAAGAGGATTTTCAAACCAAACGTAGAAACGGTAGAAAGGGCACACGTAAAAAATTGGGAAAACGAAATTAGAAAGGGAAAAGATTTCGAAAAATACTGGGAAGAAAAGGCAGAAGATCTGGACTGGTTCCAAAAATGGGATAAAGTTCTAGATGAAAGCAACAAACCTTTCTATAAATGGTTTGTAAATGGAAAGATCAACTTGGCATACAACGCAGTTGACAGGTGGATTGACACCGAAAAAAGAAACCAAGTAGCCATCCTCTACGTGAATGAACGTGGGGATGAGAAAAAGTTAACCTACTATGAGCTCTACCGTGAGGTCAACAAAATGGCCAACGGACTTAAAAACCTGGGAGTGAAAAAGGGCGACACAGTATCGATGTACCTCCCAATGTGCCCCGAGCTCCTCATTTCAATGCTGGCCTGTAACAAAATAGGTGCAGTACACAGTGTAGTATATTCAGGTCTAAGCGTAGGTGCATTTGTTGAAAGGATGAACGATGCCAAGATCAAGATCCTTATAACCGCAGACGGAACCTTCCGAAGGGGAAAAATTATAGATCTTAAAAAAATCTCAGACGAGGCAATGCTCCAATGCCCAACCATTGAAACAGTTATAGTTGTAAAGCACACTGGAAGTGAAATAGAAGTTTCTGATCTGAGTGGAAAGGAAATATTCTTCGAAAGGCTAATAGAAGGGGAACCTGCAGAATGTGAATGCGAACCAATGGATGCAGAAGACCCATTATTCATACTTTACACATCCGGAAGTACAGGAAAACCTAAAGGAGTACTTCACACCACAGGAGGATATATGGTTGGTGTTTCAACCACCCTCAATGACATATTCGATATACAGGACAATGATATGTGGTGGTGCACTGGTGACATAGGATGGATCACAGGACATAGTTATGTTATATACGGACCACTGCTACTGGGTACCACAACAGTAGTTTATGAAGGAGCACCAGACTACCCAGATCCCGGTGCATGGTGGAGCATTGTCGAGAAGTATGGTGTAACTAAATTTTATACCGCACCTACTGCAATCAGACACCTGATGAGGTTTGGAAACAAATATCCCAATTTGTACAACTTATCCTCACTAAAAATACTGGGAACAGTTGGAGAGCCAATCAACCCTGAGGCTTGGATGTGGTATTACAAAAACGTTGGAAATGAAAAAGCGCCAATAATGGACACATGGTGGCAGACAGAAACAGGAATGCACTTAATATCTCCATTACCCTCAGCTTACCTGAAACCTGGTTCGGCTACCAAACCAGTTCCTGGTGTAGCAGCGGACGTAGTTGATGAAAACGGAAAACCAGTGCCACTTGGAAAGGGAGGATATCTGGTAATTACAAAGCCATGGCCTGCCATGTTCAGAACACTTTATGAAGATGAGGACAGGTTTAAAGAGGTTTACTGGAGTAAGATACCAGGAGTTTACAAGGCCGGTGATATGGCCAGGAAAGATGAAGACGGATACTTCTGGATACAGGGGAGATCAGATGATGTTCTAAAGATTGCAGGTCACAGAGTAGGGACATCAGAGGTTGAATCAGCTTTTGTAAGCCACCCTGCAGTTGCAGAGGCAGCGGTAATTGGAAAGTCAGACCCAATTAAGGGACAAGTTATAAAAGCATTCGTAATACTAAGAGAAGGATACAGACTCAAAACAAAACTCATTGAAGAACTGAAAAAACACGTTAGATATGAACTAGGACCCGTAGCAGTTATAGGTGAAATTGAACAGGTTGATTCACTACCAAAAACCAGAAGCGGCAAGATAATGAGAAGGGTTCTAAGAGCCAGGGAATCGGGAGAAGACATAGGAGACACATCAACACTCGAGGAATAATATAATCAATTAAAAAAAATTAAGAAGCATATAAACTAACCCTCTAGGGGGAAAAATATATGGTTGAAGAAACAGAGAATAGAGTTACATTAAATGATTTAACAGCCAATCCAGCACCATTAGGACTTTTAGGTTTTGGACTTACAACAGTGTTGTTGAATATACATAATGCGGGTTTTTATCCGATAAACAGTATGATACTTGCAATGGGCATAGCTTATGGTGGAGTGGCCCAGATACTGGCTTGCTGGATGGAATACAAAAAAGGTAACACATTCGGAATGGTTGCATTTGGATCATACGGACTGTTCTGGTGGAGTTTTGTATTATTGCTAATATTGCCAAAGATGGGACTAGCAATTGCACCCGATCCAATTTCCCTAGCCTCTTATCTGTTCATGTGGGGTTTATTCACAATAGTGATGTTCTTCGCTGCTTTAAAACTCAGCAGAGGACTTCAAGTGGTATTCATAACTTTGGCAGTGCTGTTCTTCCTTTTAACTGCTGGTGAATTAACAGGAAACACCACAATAACCATGATAGCTGGTTACGAAGGAATATTAACAGGATTATCAGCAGTTTACGTTGGACTTGCAACTGTAATAAATGAAACCTACAAAAGAGACGTCTTACTGGTATAAACACAATTAATAATTATTTAAATAGCTATTGCCTCAAGAAATTAGCTATTTAAGTAAAGAAGCTCCCAATGATGGAGAATAATGGCCATAAATTTTTGGTCTGAGTTATTTTTGAGGACAGCTTCAACACTAATTTTTTTTGCTAACTCAATTTGAAAATCAATAGCTTTATAAGGTCTAATTTATAGATAAAGAAATAATTATGATATAAATATGACATTGAGAGCTTCAGTACAATAATTGTAACAAATAAATTGAAATCATATTTATGTTATGAATAATGAATTATCTTCACAAAATTATTTAAAAAAAATTTATAATAATCTTTGTAAACGATTACTAAATATGTTAAAGAAGGTTTAAAATGGAAGAAGACCTCAAAATATTGATACTTGAAGATGTTCCATTTGATGCTGAGTTGATTAACCGCGAACTCGAAAGAAGTGGAATGAAATTTTCATCTATCCGAGTAGAAGAAGAAGAAGATTATTTAAGGGAATTAAAATCCTTTAAACCCGATGTGATCCTTGCAGATCATTCACTCCCACATTTTGATGGCATTTCTGCCTTGAAAATCGCAAAAGTTAAATCTCCAGATGTTCCTTTTATTTTTGTTAGCGGTAAAATGGGCGAAGACTTCGCAATAGAAGCTTTAAAATGCGGGGCAACTGATTATGTTCTTAAAGGGAGCCTTTCTAAGATTGTACACGCAGTTAACAGGGCATTAGAAGAGGTTAAAGAACACTCAAAGAGAAAATTGGCAGAAGAAGCTTTAAGAAATAGCCACAGACAACTCATGGAAGCTCAGAAGATAGGACATATAGGCAGCTGGGAATGGGATCTTGAAACCCTTGAGATGAGCTGTTCAGATGAATTTTATAACATAATGAAATTAGACCCAATAGTGTTTGGAAAAAGCTACGAAGCCATGATGGATATCATACATCCAGAGGACAGACCAAGTGTACAGAAAAGTATTAATCACGCTATAAAGGAACTTAAGCCCTTTTCAAATGACTACCGTATCATTCGTCCAGACGGATCAATAAGGACGCTGTCATCTAAAGGGGAAGTTATAACAGATTCAAGTGGCAAACCCTTACGAATAGTTGGAACAGAACAGGACATAACCGAACAAAAAATTGCAGAGGAGAAAATTAAATCTTCACTTAAAGAAAAGGAAATCCTCTTACAAGAAATACATCACAGGGTTAAAAATAATTTACAGGTAATTTCAAGTTTGTTACGTCTCCAATCAAGATATATAAAAGATCAAGAAGCTATTGATATCTTCAAAGAAACTCAAAACAGGGTTAGAAGTATTGCTATTTTACATGAAAAACTATACCAGTCTGATGATCTTGCCAAAATCAAATTTGATGAATACGTTAGGATACTGGCAGAAGACCTGCTTTACTTCTATGAACTCGATAAAGGTAATATAAAAATGGATATCGATGTCGAAGATGTATCACTCAACATTGAGACAGCAATTCCATGCGGTTTATTAATAGATGAAATGGTTGCTAATTCATTAAAATATGCATTTCCAGATGAAAGAATTGGAGAAATTAAAATCGAACTTCATTCGGATGAGAATAGCTTTAATTTAATGGTAAGCGATAACGGTGTTGGTATCCCTAATAACATAGACACAGAAAAATCAGATACCTTTGGAATGCAGTTGATTAAGTACCTTACAAAACAATTGAAAGGTACCATGGAACTTGATAAAAGTAATGGGACCAAATATAATCTTATATTCAATGAATTGGAATACAAAGATAGGGTAAAATCAAATGGTAAATGAAAAGATACTGGTTGTTGAAGACGAAGAACTCATTGGGCAAGATATTAAATTCCTCTTGGAAGATCTTGGATATGAAGTTCCCTACTTAGTTCCTTCAGGAGAAGAAGCCATATCTCGTGCTGGAGAAACACATGCAGATCTTGTCCTAATGGACATTATGTTAGAAGGTGAAATTGATGGGATAGAGGCTGCCCACAAGATCAACGACAAATACGGAATACCAGTAATATACTTAACAGCTTATAGAAATGAGGAAATACTGGAGCGTGCTAAATTAACAGAGCCTTATGCATATATAATCAAACCATTTGAAGAAAGAGAACTCCGCACAAATGTTGAAATAGTTTTAAACAGGCACAGGGCCGAGAAAGAAAAAATAGAATTAGCAGAAGTAACGGCTAAAAATGAGTTTCTCAAAAAATCTTTAAAGGAACAAGAAATCTTGCTCAGAGAAATCCATCACCGTGTAAACAACAATATGCAGATCATTTCCAGTCTCCTTTCCCTTCAGTCAACACAGGTAAAGGATGAAAGGGATTTGGATTTGTTTATAGATAGTCTAAATAGGGTTAAATCTATGGCCAAGGTGCATGAACGTTTATATATGTCAGATGATCTTTCAAGCATTAAATTTGCGGAGTACGGGGCCAGTATGCTAACCGACCTCTTTAGTAGTCACAGAACATCGCCAGGGATCAGACTGAAGGTTGATATAGAGGATGTTTCGTTTAACATGGAAACTGCTATTCCACTAGGTTTGATCATCAACGAACTGGTATCCAATTCATTAAAATATGCCTTCCCGGATGGTGAGGGTGAAATTCAAGTAACTTTAATGCACTACGATGGAAATAAATATTTACTTACCATAGCTGACAATGGTGTTGGATTAGACAAAGACATAGACTTTAAAAATACAGAATCCCTTGGATTTAGATTAACCAACAATCTTGCTCAGCAACTAGAAGGAGAAATAATACTCGATAGAACCAACGGTACAAAATTCAAGATAGTGTTTGAAGAATTAAAATATGAAACACGAACTGGAATTAAAGAAGCAATAACCACTGCATATAAGACGAAAGAACTTCGAAAACAGGTAGAAGAAATACTGGACTCACGAATTGATAATTTAAAAGATATTCCTAAGGATTTCAAAGAATTATTACTTGATCTTCAAATGCACCAGATAGAAATTGAAATGCAAAAGGAAGAACTAGACAGTTCTAAGAAGGAAATCTTGGATTCAAGGAAAAAATACTTCGATCTTTACAACTCATCACCTGTAGGATACTTTACAGTATTAAAAGATGGAATAATCGTTGAAGTAAATAATACAGGGGCATCTATACTTGGTATTACAAAAAGTGGACTGTTTAACACATCATTTATCAGTTTTCTTAAATCAGACTCCCGTGATTTATTTGATAAACACAATAAAAAAGCACTTGAAACAGGTAAAAAACAAGGATACCAAACTGAAATTATAAGGGCAGAAGGTGAGCCATTCAGGGCTTACATTGAAACAACCCCTAAAAATGATGAAGAAGGTAAATTCAAAGAATTTCAGATTTCAATAATAGATATCAATAGATTTAAATAAATATTATATAAATTTAAGGAAATCTAATCTTTTTAAGATTACTGTTAAACAACATAGATGAACAAATATATTCATTTAAGTATTAAAACTCGTTTTCAAGATATCTTCCGAGTCTTCTTGCAAGTGCAACAATTGTGATGACAGGAGGTGCTCCAGGGGCCCTAGGAAAAACGCTAGCATCAGCAACAAAGAGGCCTGATATTTCTGTTTCAAGATTTCTATCAACTATCTCATCAATAGCAGCGGTACCACCAGGATGAGCTCCCCTTGCAAGTGTAGAGGTTAGTGTGGTTGGATCAACACCTGCTTCTTTTAGTATGGCTCCTGCAACAGCAGATCCTTTAGTAATAAGACTCACGTCTTTTGATGTGCTGTACTTTTCAATATGATGCTCACGAACCTTTCCAGATCCTTCATCACCAATTTTAATCATTATCCCTAGTATGTCGGTTTCCCGCACGTGATTCTTTTTCAATTTATCAAGGAGTATGGTTGAGAAATGCGGTGATAGGATAAGATCATCCAATTTTATTAATGCATTCATCTGAACTTCACTGTTAAACTGTATATCTTTAAGCACGCCGCCAACAGTTACAAAAGTGTCAACAAAAAGGTTATTACCTGCATCTATCCCTGCTCTTCTCAATATTCTAGGTGTTTCAATACCACCAGCTGATACCACAACGTTGTCGGCCAAATATTCCCTATCACTACTTTTTACTCCCTTCACTTCACCATTATTAATAATCAAATCAGTTATTTTTGTATTTTCAATTAGTTTTGCACCATGATCTAATGCATCTTTCACATATTCCATGCTGGTCCATTTTGAATTCCTTGAACATCCAAATGCGCATTTACCGCACGGTTTACATGTTTTAGGGTTTATGAATTTGGGCATTTTCTTGACATTGAAATCCAATAATTCTGCTTTTTCAATTATAAGCCTAGTTCCTTTACCAAAATGTGAATCTGGGAGGGTAGAAACACCCATTTCATTTTCTATATACTTGAAGTCTTCTTCCAGATCTATACCCATATTATTTAGGTATTCCTGACAAGTTCGAACAGCATTTCCAGCAGTCACAAGCGTTGTACCACCTACACAGCTAGTTTTTAAGAGTTCAACACCTACATCTACATTTTCATAGTGTTCATATGCATTTTTCGTTTGTGAAAATGGTCCCTTTTCTATCAAAGTAACATTTAGTCCTTTGATCGATAGTTCCCTTGCTACTGTAGCTCCTCCAGCACCCGATCCAACAACTACAACATCCTTCATAAAACCACACCTAAATATAACACAAAATAATGTTCCCAATAGGAAATTCAAGCTCTTTTAAGTGTTCTTCGTGGTTGTTTTGGCCGAATTTCAGTTTTCTTTTCCTTTTTTTCGATAAAGAACTTTACGGCTAAATAACCTCCTAACAGACCAAACCCACCATATATAATTAGGGAAACTATCAAACTAAGAATTAGATTAAATATCCCACTGAAGGTAATTATAATGCCCAGTGATAATGGGTTGGGGAGAACATAAGGTAGTGTTGGGGGTGTTAAAAATCCGTAAAAGAAAAAGAATAGACTGAATACTCCTGTAGCTATTGCACCTACCTTAGCACTGGTATATTCTGACCGGGTTAAGTATGTAGCTACAAATCCCATAACAACTAAAGAGAATACCCCTCCTAGACCTATTAAAGGTAGTATAAGACCTAATATGAAGCTTATTAGTATTGCTATTTCAATATTAAATTTATCCATTTGAATGATTCTCCTAAAGTTTCCGGGAATAAGATTTACTTATATGGATAATAAAATTATTTCTCTTGATTTATATCCTTTTCGTTATTAAAAATATAATTATATAAATAATCCAAACTAAATTAATATATAACTACTCTTTTTCTATCTGTNNAACTATTCTTTTTCTATCTGTTTATAATTATTAATATTTTTAATGTTCTAAACTTTTTTTGATTATAAATTCATTCTTATTTTCTAAAATATTTCATTTAATTTCAATAAAATTTGTTAACTCAGTTTGGTATTTTTATTTGAAAACAATTTTAAGGATAAAGATGAATAGAAAAATTAGACAAAATTTTGTTAATTTCAAAAATTTATAAGTTAAAATCAAGAGATGATATGAATGGATAATTCCTTGAAACTTACCAAGAGTGTTGAGGATTACCTTGAGGTTATGTATAACCTTGAGAAGGAGAAGGGAGTTATAAAAATCAAAGATATTGCATCTGAAATGAATGTAAACCTCCAAGTGTTGTCGAAGCTCTTAAAAAACTTACTGAACGGGATATTGTCTTTTAAGAACCTTATAAAGATATTCGATTGAATGAACTTGGTGTTGAAATTGCTGAAGAAGTTATACACAAACACAAGATACTGAAAAACTTTTTACATATCCTAGGTGTTGATATGAGAACAGCAGATGAAGATGCCTGTTCAATGGAGCATGTTCTTGATGGTTCTACCATAAATAAAATTAAAAAATTTGCTGAATTCACAGAATTATGGCCCTATGCCGATAATTTTTTAGATTCTTTTCGATATTATGATAAATATGGGAAACTGCCACCCTAATATCCCATTTTTAGATGATTATATTTTTTCAGTCGTACATTTAAAATCTATCAAAATCTTCGGTTATTAATTTTTCAGCCATCTCAATCGCAGTTTCTGCATCTTCTGCCTGTCCATCTGCACCAACCTTCTTCCACAGGTTACTGTCAACATTGAATGGGTAACCTCCAACAATTATCTTTGGATCTCTACATTCTCCACACCTTCGAATGGTACGAATAAGATCCATTACCTCACTAATATGGGAACTGATAGTTGCCGATATTAAAACCAGATCAGCTTTTTTACTTATTATAGTTTGAATTATACTTTCTGTGGGTGTGTTAGCGCCTAAATAAAATGTATTCCATCCATCCATTTCAAAAAAGTCTGCAACCATTCTTACACCTACCTCATGAAGCTCTTTGCTTACACTAGTTGCAACAAGTACTTTACCAGTTTTTCTACTATTGGATATGTAAGGATAAAGCTGTGACATTATAAGCTGGGTTGCTGCTGTAATGTAATGTTCCTGCGCAACGGTTATTTTGTTTTCCTGCCACAGTCTTCCAACCTCATACAGTGAGCTCTGGAAAACATGGAGGTATATGTCTTTAACACTGATTCCATTATCAACAGCTTCAATTATCATTTTACCTGCTGAGTGGCGGTCACCATTCAAAAGAAATTCGAGGTACTGTTCAAGAAGTTTTACAAGGGGTTTGTCTTCGTTTATATACGATATATAATTTGAAGGTTTAGGCAGATTGTCAATACTTTCTTCAATGTATCTAACTGCTATACTACTCTTTTCAGGTGGTAAATTTTTTATAATAACATCTTCCATGACTTCTAATCTCTCTTTAAGACGTTCTTCAGGAATTCCTAAGTTTACAAGGAATATCTTTTCCCATGTGATGTAATCTGCAAACAAATCGGGACTCGATGCTTCAATTGCCTCAAAAAGATATGATAGGCTGTATTCGGTGTCTTCAATGTACTTCTTGAATTCAGATTCACCATAGTAACTGTTGAACTCTCCTTGAGATTTAAACTGTTTCTTAACAATTTCCTCAGCAAGTACATCTACACCTTTGTTCATGGTTAATAACCTCCAATATCATCCATATATTATCTTATATGTACACCTAAATAATTTTAATCCTGATTAAATGATAATAAGATTAATTATGTATTTTTTTTGTTCTTAAAATTATATTGTTGTTGAAAATATTAAATATGTCTAATTTTTAAATTTGAATTATCTACTACGTTATAAATTAATTTAAATCTAATCATTTCTTTTAAAAAATTTCAAATAATTCAATATTATTATTAGATTGGTAATATTTATTATTATTGATTTTAGGGTGACATATTAGTGTCAGTTCAGTTAAACAAATATTTATGAAATTTTTATCTGAAAAGAATCCAGATCCATGTCGTACATTTGAGATAATTAATGAGGGACTCTCAAAAAAAGCAGTAATAATTTTGATGGCCTGTTGTAGTGTTGTATATGAAGGAAGGGCCCGTAGTAAACTTGGATCGGGTGATAGGATGATAATTATCAAGTCTGATGGTTCTTTCATGATTCACCAGGACAGAAACCTGGACCCTGTTAACTGGCAGCCACCAAAATCACAGTGTAAGGCTAGTTTAAAGGAAGGGATCATGTATCTTGAAGGAAGTAGAAGAAACCCTACTGAAAGGCTTGAGGTTAAAATAAAGAGTACTTACATGGCATCTTACTTCATTGGCCAAGATTCTAAAGATCTTGAATTGGCAGGATATGAGGAAAACATGAGGGAAATGGTATTTGAAAACCCTGAGATAATAGAAGAAGGCTTCAGACCTGTAAATCGGGAGTATATGACATCTAACGGGTTTATAGATGTTTTAGGTAAAGATAAAGAAGGAAATCTGGTTGTATTAGAGCTTAAAAGCAGACGTGCTGGTATAAATGCTGTTAAACAATTGAAAAGGTATATGGACTCTTTTTCTGACCATAAAGAATTTGTTCGTGGTGTTTTAGTTGCTCCCTCTGTTACCGATGATGCATCTGAACTCCTAGACGAATATAAACTTGAATTTAAATCTATGGAACCACCGAGGGAGTTTGGAACAGATAAAAATTTAACACTGGACTTCTTCAATGGATTCTAGATATTATCTGAACGAATTATTGTTTCAATGGAATTATCCTATCTTAGATATCAGTTCTGCAAGCTGTTCAAGGTTTCTCACTTCAAAAAATTCTGCGCCTGAATCTTCATAATGAGAAACACAGCTATCAACTACATTCCACTTTTTCCGGGGCTCAGGATTTAAAACAAGAACTTTCTTAGACTTCTCAACTATGTAATCCATGGTATTTGCACTTAATGGTTTATTCCCAGATTTAGGACCTGCCCAGTCCCTGCAATCACTTAATACCAGTACGTATGATTTGTTGTTAAGATCAGCCTGGTCTTTGAAACTTTCAAATGCCCTGTGCATATTAGATGTTCCATGTATCATCTGATTTTTCTGTCTTATATCCCTCACCTTAATAAAAGCATCTAAAAGGTTCGGTTCTCCAAGGGCAGATGTAGTTTCAACTGTTTTATTATCAAATTCAAAAGTTTTGGCCTTTTTAAACGAGTTTTGTGCTGCGTAAACCATCATAAAAAACCAGTTACTTACCCAGTCACAAGATCCACTTACATCAGTTAGGAAGAAATGATTACTTTTTTTAATCCTTGGTTTTGTTTTAACAATTTCTAAGAGTGTATTTCCATATTTAAGGTTTTTTCTTAATGTTTTACGAATATCAGGCCTCATATTTTTGGATTGTTTACGTCTTCTAACTCTTTTATTGGCGATTTTTTTACCAAGCTTCTGACAGAGTTCTAAAAGTTCTGGTTCTAATGATGTAAGGAGTTTAATATCCTTTTGAAGCAGTTCTGATTCATCTTTACTTCTGTCAATATACTCATTAAGAGGAGGTCTGTAATCAGTTATATCCTGTTCAGATGGTTGAACTTTAAATTTTGAAGGATTAACGATCTTAAATGAATAATTATATCCACTTAAAAATTTCCTATTTTTACCGCCTTTTGAACTTTGAGAATCAGCAGATCCTTCAGATTGCTTATCATCTTCACCAACACCTCCAAAAACAGTTTTGAAAACTTTGTCAAATTTAGCTCGTTGTTCATGTTTTTTAACATACACTGATGCAAGTGCTTCATTTAAAAGATCATCATCGTGATTAAACAGTTTTAAAGTTTCATATGCAGTTTGAGTACTCCGTAAACTGGCTGGAATGTTGTTTTCACGGAGAAGCCTTGAAAATTTTACAATTTCTTCCATTTTATTCACTAGATAATATTTCTATTTAACAAATTTTTTCAAAACCTTGTTTTTATCTGATTCACTTTTTAAAACTACAGAAACAGTTTTTTTGAAGGTATCATCGTCCAGTTCTTGAGCATCAAAGGCTATAAGAGTTCTAACCCAATCTACTGTTGCCCTTATAGAAGGTTTTTTAAGCAGGTTCATATCCCTAAGATTATGGATCATTTTAACAACGCTTTCAACAAGTGCAGAGGATGCATGGGGTACGGTGGATTTTACAATTTCCACCTCCCTTTCAAATGAGGGATAGTCAATGTACAGGAATAGGCATCTATCCTTAGTTTCATCTAAAAGTGATCTCTGGGAATTTGAGGTCATAATAACCATTAAATCGTTCTGCAGATCGAAGGTTCCAAGATCATTTACTGTAATCTGTCCTTCTCCCAGAGCTTGTAGTAGGAAACTTTCAACTTCCTCATCGGCTTTGTCAATTTCATCTATTAAAATAATTGAAGGATTTTTATTCATAAATCCCTGTAGTAGAGGTCTTTTAATAAAGAATTCCTCGTTGAATATATCCTGATCCACTTCTTTGATCCTTGACATTTCAAGATGGAGAAGCTGTTTTTGATAATTCCACTCCCCAACAATCTGTTCAAATGTTATCCCCTCATAACACTGTACTCTGAAAAAATCCATGCCGAAAGCTCTACTAACAGCCTTTGAAAGTTCAGTTTTACCCACACCTGGCGGACCCTCTACAAGAACAGGTTTTTTTAATTTAAAAGCTAGAAAAATGGAGGTTACAGTACTTTTATCAGGTATGTAACGATTTTGAATTAGCTTATTTTGAAGTGATTCCATGCTGAGATCAAGGTCTGTCATGATTTTAGATGAGAGTCAATGAATATAAATTTTGCCCAAATTTATAAAAAACAAATTATAAAATAATAATTCTGATTATCCATCATAAATCTTCAGATTGTGAACTTTCACGTATCGAATTAACAATACATGGAGTGTTCCATCCAACAACTTCATTAGCAACTTGTTCGATACTTCCTGGAACATTTTCCATACCATAAGGTCTGATAATTACTATAGGCTTTCCAAGTACTACTGCAGTATCTATTTCTTTTTGGATTAAATTTTTATCCTTTGAATAGAGACCAGATAATATTACAACTACATCTACAAGTTTCATCTGTTCCTTGAGCTTTTTTATATCAGTTTCACCAGGAATGGCATGATTTTTCCATTGAAAATCATGAGATGCTTCCAGTTTTCCGATAAACCTATGGTATTCATCACTATCTTGATTCAACTGACTTATAAATAAATTATATACTTCAGATTCATCTTCAAACATTTATTCACCTGTTTTATTTAAAAAATAAAATTAGATAATTTAATTTTTAGAGCAGATCTTCTCCATTCTCATACACATGGATGATCATAACAGGACAGCTTTCTGCTGCGTCAAGACTGCACTTTTCCTCTTCCATTTCAAGTTCATCATTATTTTCTACTCTTTTAGATCCGATGATATGCGAGATACCACCGTCATCCAGTTCAAATAATTCTGGACATAAATCCTCACAAGATCCACAAGAAGTACATCTATCCCTGTCAACAACCAACTTGAACATTTTTTTACATCCTCCATGATTAAATGTATTTTTATTTTATTCTCAACAAATAAAATTGTATCGAAATTTAATTTACAATAGAATTTTATAGAGAATATTATTGAAGGATATTAATCAAATTCAAATATTCTAGAGATAAAAATAGGGATTAGAATGAAAGACAATTTCATGATAGGTTTATGCCAGATGAAGGTATTGGATGATAAATGGTTAAATTTAGGTAAAGCAATAGATATGATTGACCGAACTGCCAAAAAAGGGGCAGAAATGGTTATATTGCCTGAAATGTTCAATTGTCCATATGACACCAACAAATTTAAGGCTTATGCAGAATCCAGAGACAGTAGTAAATCACTAAAAGCCGTTTCAAATGCTGCTAAGAATCATGGTGTTTACTTGGTTGCAGGTTCAATACCCGAATTATTGGATGGGAAAATTTACAACTCATGTTTCATATTCGATAGAAAGGGCCAAATTATCGATGTTCATAGGAAAATGCATCTCTTTGATGTTGATATTCCAGATATAGAATTTAAAGAATCTGATACTATAACAGCAGGAAACAGGGTGACTGTAGTTGACACCGATCCCATAAAAATTGGAGTGGCAATATGTTACGATATGAGGTTTCCCGAGCTTTTCAGATTAATGGCTTTAAAAGACGCAGATATAATGGTAGTACCTGGAGCATTCAATATGACAACAGGACCAGCGCACTGGAAAACAACTGTACGTGCAAGAGCAATAGATAATCAGACATATGTGGCTGCTGTGTCACCAGCCAGAAACAAAGACCTTTCATACGTTGCCTATGGCCATTCTATAATAGTTGATCCTTGGGGTAAAGTGATTGGAGAGGCAGGATATGGTGAAGAGGTAATATACGCAACCATTGATATTTCTTATCTAAAAAATGTGCGTGAAGAACTGCCACTATTAAAAAACAGGCGCACAGATATTTATGAATTAATTGAAAAATAATTATGCAATCTAATTAATCATCAAATTATTTGTTATAATTTTTTTTAGGAGGATGCAAGTTCTAATTTCTTATCTTCATTTTTAAGCCAGATTTTAACCTCTTTCCAGACATCGTTACATTTATCAGAATTTTTTTTGCCTATTGCTTTCCTTATCCTCAGATCAACTTCTTTCCGTTCATCCTTGGTTTCTGGTTCGATATCAATTTCTGATAAAAAACCATTCATATGCCTAATGTAACAACTCATAATATCACCTCGAATTTTAATTATAAAATCTTAAATTCATTAGAATGAACAATATTTATCCAGCGAGTTTAAATGATTAAATATTTCCCAAATAAAAATTTAAGCCATCTTCTTAAGGGCCTTAGTAGCAACTTTTTTAAATTCTTTATCTCCTTTAGCAGCTCTTCTTGTCTTTTTAAGAGGGTCAATAGCCCGCTCATCACCAATGTCTCCAAGAGCCTTGGCAACTGCAAGACGCACTCCCCAATCTTCGTCTTTCAAGGCTTCTATAAGAAGTTCAACAGCTTCAGTACTACCCATTTCACCAAGTGACTTGGCAGATGTTTTCCTGACACTCCAATCATCATCAGTCAGTGCTTTGATTAGATGTTCAAAAACATTTTCATCCCCTATATTTTTAAGTGCAAAGGTAGCATACCTTTTAATATTACCTTCTTCACCTTTTAGGGCATTTATAAGAGGTTTAACTGCAGGTTTACCAATTTCTGCAAGTGATTTGGATGCCTGAAACCTTACATCAGGATTAGCATCGTCCAACGCTTTGATCAGTGGTTTTACAGCCATCTCTGATCCTGAACTGCCGAGTGCCGCTGCTGCATCCTTTCTAACTTTTGGATCTGTGTCTAATAGTTTCTCAATTAAAGTTTCGTATTCAACTGATTTTAAAGTTTCATCCATTTATAACACCTAATCCTATTTTTATGTAATCATATAATTTTAAACTTTAATTCCAGTTATATATAAGTATTTCATTGGATTCCTAATTTTTTCATTAGTTAATCCAAATAATCAAATTCATCTTTCTCATTACAAATTTCTATTCTAAGAGTAAAAGCGTAAACATACGCAGTTTATCGGGATCTATTTCATTTTGAACTTCTAACTCTAATCCAGTGTTTCTCACAGTTTTGAAGACATCTATCCCTGCTGCTTCCATTGAAGGACGGGATTCTTTAGCATTTTCACATGTTAAAACCCCTTCTTCTGCAACACATTGTTCACACATGGTGCATGGACCACAAAAACCGTAAGTAAATGATTTATAATACCCTGATAGGAATGCATGTTTCTCAAGCTCAAATACGGATTTACGTATGTCTTTTAAAGCTTGGGGGAATATTTTATCGAATTGTTCTGTACCGTATTTTTTAAATATTGATCCGGTATATCCTAATAAGTAAGCCTTGGAATATTCCTTTAATATTTGCCTGGTATCTTCTGGAGAGGGACTGTATGGTGGACAAGATAATTTCTTGGCGTAACTAGGGCATCCATACTGGCATTTTAATCTAACCCAATTACCAACTACAATCCCTTTAGGATCAATATGTGTGATAATATCTGCACCATCTTTAAAGGCCATTTTTTTTAGTTCATCTTCCAATTTATCCAATTTTTTGACCATTGAAACCCTCCTATTATAATTATTTACATTTGATCAGTAAATCTAAGATAATAAATGGTGATTTGAATTACAGAGTGATATAAGAAATTTCTAAAATAATGTTTCTTTAATGTCAATGATACATCACCAAACTATTTATCTATTACTAATATATTTCATGATTAAAAAAGGAATATCAAAAATAAAAAAAATTTCATAAAAATAATTTTTTTTATTGAAAATACTTCATTAAACTTATAAAAACAGATAATATGGCGAAAAATTTGATTTATAATGCTGAAATAGCCGATTTAGGCCTTTTAATCGATGATGCACTGATCATATCCGATCTTCATATTGGATACGAACAATCCCTTAATAGAGAAGGAATCATGATTCCTAGGTTCCAGTACAAAATGATCTTGGAAAGATTACAGGAGATAATCAAAAGATCATCAGTTGGAAAGGTAATTGTAAACGGGGATCTTAAACACGAGTTTGGAAGTATAACCAGACAGGAATGGGAGGAAGCATTAAACTTCATTGAATTTTTACAGGAAAACTTTGATGATGTCATTCTTTTAAAGGGTAATCATGATAATTTCACCAAGTTCATCGCTGGAAAAACAGGCCTTGAAGTGTATGAAACCTATTCATTGGGAGATTTTATTATAATGCATGGTGATAAGATTCCAGAAGATATTATGGTCATGGAGGAATCCACTATAATAATAGGACATGAACATCCTTGTATAGGTATTCGAAACGGTGAGAGACTGGAAAAAATTAAATGTTTCATCAAAGGAAATTATAAGAAAAAAAATCTAGTTGTAATGCCTTCATTCAACTTCGTATCTGAAGGATCAGATATCCTACATGAAAAACCATTATCTCCATTTTTAAAAAACAGATCCACTGATGAATTTGGAGTATATGGGGTTGAAAATTTCGAAGTACTCTATTTTGGAAAGATAAAGGATATTATCACCGTAAAAGATAGATTTTATTGATAAGAATCTTAGGTTATAAATTAATTTTTTTTAAGGAAAATAAAATGATAGAAAGACAGGAAAAAGCATATAAAGACGAGGAAATTTATCAGATACTTCATCCATGGGTCAAAAAATGGTTTAGAGGTAAATTTGAAACATTTTCTGAAGCCCAGCGGTATGCTATTATGGACATTCACATAGGGGAAAATGTGCTGGTTTCATCGCCAACTGGTTCTGGAAAAACTTTAACAGCATTCCTTTCAATAATCAGTGAACTAACTCATCTTGCTGAAAGGGATGAACTGGAAGATAAGGTTTACTGTCTCTACATATCTCCTTTAAAGGCTCTTGACAATGATATTGAAAAGAATCTTGAAGAACCATTATCCGAAATAGAACAGATAGCTGGGAAAAAATTAGGAATTCGTAAGTCTGTTCGTACAGGAGATACAAGTCAGTATCAACGTTCAAAGATGCTTAAAACCCCACCACACATTCTAATTACAACTCCAGAAACTCTTTCTATTCTTCTGTGTGCACCCAAATTTAGGGGCAAACTCAAAGATATCAAATACCTAATAGTGGATGAGATCCACTCCCTGGCAGACAACAAACGCGGTGTTCATATGAGTTTGACACTTGAAAGGCTTCAAAACCTGACCGGAGGTTTAACCCGGATAGGTCTGAGTGCTACAGTACACCCGCTTGAAACCATTGCAAGCTTTCTTGTAGGATATGAAAATGGGCATGTTAGAAACTGTAAAGTTGTGGATGTTAATTATCTGAAACAGCTCGACATGAAAGTGCTCTGTCCAGTTGAGGACATTGTGATGTCAGATCCTGAAGAGGTGAATACAGCACTTTACAATCTTATACACGGACTTGTAAATGAACATAAAACCACACTTATATTTACCAATACACGAAGCGGTACAGAAAGTATGGTATTCAACCTTAAAAAGAAATATCCAGATTTCTACAATCATGAAAATATAATGGCACACCATTCATCACTATCTAAGGAACTGCGTCTGGAGGCAGAAAACAAACTTAAGGATGGTGAGTTGAAGGTGGTTGTATCATCAACCTCACTTGAACTGGGAATAGATATTGGTTACATAGATCTGGTTGTGCTGGTTAGTTCACCTAAATCCGTTTCAAGAGCTCTTCAACGTATAGGTAGAAGTGGCCATCAGCTCCATGATAAATCTAAGGGAAGAATAATAGTTGTTGAAAGGGACGATCTTGTGGAATGTTCATTGATACTTAAAAATGCTGTTGAGGGGAAAATAGACGAGATACACATACCACAAAACTGCCTGGACGTACTTTCACAGCAGATCTATGGAATGTCCATAGAAGGTAAATGGGATATAGAAAATGCATACAAGGTTATCAAAGGCAGTTACAACTATAGAAATCTTTCCCATAATGATTTTATAAGTGTTCTGAGTTATCTTGCAGGTGACTACACCAGTCTTGAGGATAGATATGTTTATGCCAAAATATGGGTCGACTACAATGATAAAATGTTTGGAAAGCGTGGTAAACTAGCAAGGATGCTATACTCAACCAACATCGGAACGATACCAGACAGGTCAGCAGCGCGAGTCAAGTGTAATGGCGAAGTTATTGGCGGGATAGAAGAAGATTTTATGGAAAAACTCAGGAAAGGGGATACATTTGTTCTTGGAGGGAAAATATACAGGTTCAATTATGCAAGGGGCATGACTGTTAATGTGACACCATCATCAGGACCTCCAACCATTCCATCGTGGTTCTCGGAACAGCTGCCCCTTTCATTTGATCTTGCAATGTCCATACAAAACTTCAGGGCCATAATGGACGTGAAATTTAAAAGCAATAAAAATAAGGAGGAAATAATCAAATATATTCATGAATACCTTTATGTGGACTATAATGCTGCTAATTCTATTTACAGCTACTTCAGAGAACAGTACATATACGCACAGATACCAAGTGCCAGAAATTTACTCATAGAATTTTATAAAGGATATGGTGGTAGAAAATTTGTTATTTTCCACACTCTCTTTGGCCGCAGGGTTAACGATGCACTTTCAAGGGCAGTTGCATATCTCATTGCCAAGAAATATAAGAGGGATGTAATGATATCAGTATCGGATAATGGATTCTATCTGAGTTCGGATGGTAAGGTGGGGGGATTGGATATTTTTACCGAACTTAGACCAGATAATATAGAAGAAATTTTAATCAAAGCCATTGATAAAACTGAAACTCTTGCAGCGAGGTTTCGTCACTGCGCAGGAAGGTCTCTTATGATACTTAGAAGGTACAAAGGAAACGAAAAGAGTGTTTCCAGGCAGCAGATAAAGGGTAAAATACTCCTTAAATTTGTAAAAGACCTCGACAACAATTTTTCAATATTACGAGAGGCCAGGCGTGAAGTTATAGAAGATTATATGGATGTTAAAAATGCTAAGAAGGTACTGGAGATGATCAGTGATGGACGTATGAACGTAAACAAAATAGATACCAAAATTCCCTCTCCATTTGCCTTTAACCTGGTTGCACAGAGTTATTTGGACGTATTAAAGTACGAAGAACGTATAGAATTTATAAGGAGAATGCATCAGGCAATAATTAAAGAAATAGGCGATGAAGTAATCAAAAGTTACTCTTCAACCGATTGAATGATAACTGATATTAATTATTTTTATTTTAATGAAATTGCATTTAACATTAAAATTTATGAATTATAAAATTATCGATCGGGTTTTTTTAGTAAAGGATAGTTTATACCTTTAACAATATCGATATGGTAACAACATGAATGAACCTAAAATCCTGCTTATAACAGACGATGCTCTGGCGGCCAGCAAAATTATTAGATGGCTTGATTCATGGGATTATGATGTAGATATTATGGGTTTTGGAAATGAATTAATATCTAACGATACTACATTAAAATATGACCTTATTTTAATTGATTTACCACTTAAAGACAATTTTATTGGAATGAAAGCTCTTAATACCATTAAAAAATTTAAGGACATTCCAATCATATGTACAGCATCCACTGAAGATGATAACACCATAGACTTCCCTGAAACCTTTTTTAACCTTGAAAAACCAGTTGATCCAAAAAAACTTAAACTAACTGTTGAAATGGCGATATATAGACACCAGATGGAAATAGCATTACGTGATAATGAACGAAAATACAAACTCCTGGTTGAAAATGTGGATGATCCAATTGTGATTATAAAAAATGATGGAACTTTTCTACTAGTAAACCAGAGTGGGGCAAAATATTTAGGAGGTGTTCCAGATGATTTTAACGGCAAAAATATGTTGGATGTCTTTCCAAAACAACATGCAGATTCCCAGATGAGATCGGTGAGAAATGTAATTGAATCGGGCAGAGGCTTAGTGGTTGATGAAAAAACGATTATAAACGGAAAAGAAAGATGGTTCAGCAATAAATTACAACCAATAATAGATTCTGATGGTTCAATATTCAGTGTACAGCTTATTGCTCGGGACATAACAAATAGGAAGAATATTGAAAAGGATCTAATAGAAAGTAAAGACTTCTTCTCAGGAACCCTCAACGACATGCAATCGTTTGTTGCAGTATTAAAACCTACTGGAGAAATTATATTTGTAAATAATACTCCATTAGAACTTATAGGGAAAAAATTAGAAGAAATTGAAGGGTTTCTATTTTATGAAACTCCATGGTGGGATTATTCAGAAAAGGTCAAAGAATCATTAAGAAGAGATATTGAGTTATGTGCTTCAGGGAAATCGCTGGCTCATGAAGTTCAGATAAACTCTTTAAATGGTTTGATATGGATTGATTTCAGTATGCATCCTGTATATGATTCTAATGGAAAAGTTAAGTACTTAGTACCCGAAGGAAGGGATATAAGTAATATTAAGAATACTAAAAAAGCACTAAGTAATGAAAAAAACAGATTTATGAGTCTTACAGAGAATGCACCCTTTGGTATGGTATTAATTGATAAAAATGGGGTTTATAAATACATAAATCCCAAGTTCCGTGAAATGTTTGGCTATGATATGGATGAAATTCCAAATGGGAATGAATGGTTTAAAAAAGCATTTAGAGACCCTAAAAAAAGGCATGAAGTCATTTTAACATGGAAGAATGATTTTAATAATGCATTACCTGGTGAAAGAAGGCCAAGAACTTACGAAGTTACTTGCAAAAACGG
The DNA here is from genome assembly GCA_003162115.1 of Methanobacterium sp. Taxonomy (GTDB): domain Archaea; phylum Methanobacteriota; class Methanobacteria; order Methanobacteriales; family Methanobacteriaceae; genus Methanobacterium_B. The sequence continues at coordinate 10,771 of PMMV01000103.1, read as the reverse complement.
CGAGAAAAAAATAATAGATTTTGTACCTGTTCTACTTGAAAATAAAGAATATTTAATGACTGTTGAGGATATAACTGAAAGACAGATGGCTGAAAATGCACTGCAGCAGAGTGAGGAAAGATTCCGTACAGTTGCAAGTTCAGCAGTCGATGCTATTATAATCACTGATTTAGAAGGTAGTATAGTATTCTGCAATAATAGCCTCCAGAGAATATTTGGATACAATGAACAGGATATACTGGGAAAATCTGTGAATATGCTTATGCCTGGTCGTTACAAGGATGAATTCAAGAGAAAACAGGAGCAATTCAAATTAACTGGTAGACATATGCTTTCAGGTAAATTATTTGAATCATACGGTCATAGGAAGGATGGAAGCGAATTTCCTATAGAAATATCCATAACTGCCTGGGAAGTAGAAGGTGAAAGATTCACTACGTCTATAATTCGGGATATAACTGAACGTAAACTTGTGGAATACGAACTCAAAAGCAGTGAAGAAAAATTCAGGCAGATGACAGAGAATATCGAGGAAGTATTCTGGATCATCGATCCCAAGATGAGCCAGCTCCTTTACATAAGCCCGGCCTACCAGAAGATTTGGGGATGCAGCAGGGAAAGTCTATTTGACAATCCAAGATCATGGATAGAATCAATCCATCCCGAAGATCGAAAACAAGTAATCGACACCATATTCCGAACACCACACGAGGTAAGATCCAATAGCAAAAATGGAATTGAGTACAGAATAAAAAGACCTGATGGAAGCATAAGGTGGATATTGGGCAAATCGATCCCCCTTAAAAATGGAGAATATAAAATAAAGCGTATTGCAGGCATAGCTGTTGATATTACCCGCCGTAAAAAGGCAGAAGACAATTACAGAAACCTATTTGAAAATATCAGTGTGGGGGTTTACAGAAGTACAATAGGTCCTCATAGTAAATTGGTAGATGCTAATCCTGCCCTCCTGGAGATGTTCGGTTACAAAAAGTCTGAAATAACCGCAATTAAAGCTTCATATCTATACCAGGACAGAGAGGATAAGATTAGATTTGATCACACTATGATAAAATATGGTCGTGTTAAAAACCAGGAACTAAAGTTCAAGAAGAAGGACGGAACACCATTTACAGCATCTGTGTCAGCGTTTGTTGTTAAAGATGATTCTGGGAATATAAAATACTACGATGGTGTTATTCAAGACATAACTAAACTTAAAGAAATGGAAAAGAGCATTAAAATTATAGATCCTGTAGCAATATTTGATAAACCAGAATGAAAAAATAATAAAATATTACCTATCTAATCTAAAAGTGATTATATTCATTTTTAATCCATTTCGAGGGCCTTAACCTAAAATCTTTCCTTTTAAATATTTATAAATTATAAAATTCCAATATCGTAACCTAAGATTTATTAGGTAAAAATTTTCCTTTTCAATTTAAAATTTTTACATTAACATTATAAACTAAGGATTTCATATTGAAAATTACGTTTTAAACAAAGATTTAAAAAGAGGTATTCTATGGGCTGCGTTACTATCTGTATATCTGACGAACTGGAAATTGCATTTAGAAGACTTGTAAGACTTAAATACGGGGAAAAACAGGGTAAAATATCCAGGGGCGCTACTGAGGCTATATTTGATTGGTGTCAGCGCGAGAGAATCAAGTTACTGGACGAAGACCAGTTATTCGAGGATGAAAGGTGATTAGATGGTTAATGACAACTCCAAAGATCTAAATAACGAAGGTTTCAATGATCTTGAAGGAATATCCCAAGAAGTTGATAAATTTCTGAAAGAAAAAGAAAAACACATAAGAGAATCATAGGCTCCAGAACAATTGAAGAGTTGGATGATTTAACGCTTGACGTTGGAATCAAAAAAACATATCTATACACAAAAAATAGTAAAGAATCATTTCCAGTACTTGCCAAAGTAGTTGAACTCTTTATAAAGGTATGCGGGGCAACTGTAACCATGTATCCTAAAGGTGACAAGGTTTGCCTTGAACTTGTAACTCCGAAACGTGAATTGTAATAATCTTGGCCGGTGTTAAAATGGAAAAAATTAAAATCCTAGTAGTTGAGGATGAAATAATCCTGGCATTGGGGCTAAAAAATAAATTAGAGAATTTAGGATACGTAGTTACGGATATAGCTGCTTCTGGTGGTGAAACATTATATAAAGTGAGTGAAAACAAGCCTGACCTTATAATGATGGATATTGTTCATAGGGGAGATATGGATGGTATAGAAACATCAGCTAAATTTAAATGATACCGAATCAATTCCGGTTATATATCTCACAGCCTATGCCGATGATGAAATACTCAAACGTGCTGCAACAACAGAACCTTACGGTTACATACTAGAACATTGATTAAATGAGGGATTAAAAATAAAAAAAATGGGATGATGATAAGTTCCAATAAAATAGAACTTATATAGGGTTGTATTAGTTAATATCCCACTCTTTTTAATTTTTTTAACTTATAAAATCTATTAATGCATTGTTTACTTGTTCTGTATGGGTCTGGATAATGCAGTGTGGTCCATTTTTAACTTCCACATATTTATTATCCTTAATGACTTCGGGTAAACATCTACCTGAAGCATCTATAGGTAGGACTCTATCGGCATCACCGTGTATGATAAGTGTGGGTACATCTATATTTTTAACATCCTCTTTGAAATCTGTTAACCATGATTTAACACAAGCAAGTGTTCCTATTGGAGATGCTCTTGATGCTACATTCCAACTGTACTGTACCGCTTGTTTGCTTATGAGTTTATCTTCATTTTCATCTAATTGTAGAAATCCGAGAAGAATTGACTTAAAAATGAAAGACGATCCTCTTTTATACCATTCATGATCCCATCAAAAACTGATTGATCTACTCCCTTAGGATTATCTGACGTTTTTAGTATATATGGTGGAATTGAAGATATAAGTACTGCTTTATCAACACGTTTGGATCCATATTTGCTGATATACCGAGTTACTTCACCTGTACCCATAGAAAATCCTACTAATATCGCATCCTGCAAATCTAATGTATTCATTAATTTATCAAGATCAGCTGCGAAAGTATCATAGTCATAGCCTGTTGATGGTTGACTTGACTGACCGAATCCTCTTCTATCATAAGATATTACACGATATCCTTCATCGAGCAAAAATGACTCCTGTTTTTCCCATGAAGCTCTATTTAATGGCCAACCATGTATTAATACAACTGGTTTACCTGTACCATGATCTTCGTAGTGTAGATAAATATTTTTAGAATTTTCTTTACCAACATTGATGAGTTCCATATTTTTTATTCCTCCTAAAATAGAATTTTATTTTTATATGAATTTTTACTTTACAATGGTTATTTGTGAATTTTAAACAGTATAACTATTTCGCCTTATAACAGCCTATTGCAATATATAATGGGGTAATTATTGGAATGACTATATTTTTGATAAAAAAGAGGATAGGTCACGACTATTTGATTATAGAACTGAATTTGAAAAATTTTATAAAAAAACAATTTCCCAACCTTGAAAGTATAAAATATAAATTTTATTTAATCTTATTACTTTAATTTTTAATATTAAAATAATGTTATGATTTTTACTTCGTTATATGAGACTATAATGAAGTTTAATAAATATTTTAAAAACTTCAATAAATAATATAAAACTTTTAAAGTACCTAAAACATACTAGTGACTATAGGTGGAATCATGCCAGAAAACAAAACTAGAGGTAGACCCAAAGCTAAAGAAAAGATGGAACAAATTACTATCAAATTACCTCCTAAGATGCTGGAAGACTTGAGGGAATTATCAGATGAAAGCTACAATCCTATGAGTTATCATATTCGCCAAGCTTTAGCTGAATATTTAGGGAGAAATAAAAAAAATTAATGAATGTTAAGGACGTTTAAAACAAATGTTTAATAGAAATATAGCAATTTTAATATTTTTAATTCTGTTATTTGGGATATTTATTGCTATATTTCCTAATGGAGACCATAATAATACAATAAATACTCCTAGTAATTCAAACAATGATTTAAAAGAACAAGTACAAGTTAGCTATAATGGTAGCTGGAATGGTTCAATAACCCAAGGTTATTCATCTAATAAGGTAAGAGGAACAGGTAATATGGTTTATGATGTAACGGGGAAAATAGTTTCAGCTAGTTTCCAGAAACAAGATGCAGGTAATGGCAATTTAATCATTAACTTCCTATACAATGGCAATATAGTTAATACTGCAAGTACACCATCCATTAATGGTATAGTTCAAAGTGCATATACATTTTAAGACAAGAACCAATACAAAATACCATATAAATTCAAGATATGGAAAAACTACAATGCAATTAGTAAATCCAACGTGAAAAGAATAGCAATAACTGAATATATAATGAAATATAAAAAATTATTAGAGTAATATTNNTAAGATCCAGACCCAAGATGCCATGAAAAAAATCCTCTGGCTTCCTCCGGGGTAAATGTCAAAAAGAATGGTTAATATAAGTAAAATTACCAAAATAATAAATAAAAAACCGCTTCTAAATGAATATTTACTGTATTTGCTCCAAATTATGCTATTTTCGTTTTTTAATCCTTTCCCGATTAACAATTGGGCTGATATGTATGTACCAAATGTCACGGCGAATGTAATAGCACTTAAAAGATTATACGGTACTCGTACGATATAATTTTCAGGAAATAACCCTGCCAACGGCAATAACCCTGCAAACAATATTCCAAGACTGAATATTATCACGAACCATAAACCTATTTTTAACAATCTATTTTTTGGTGAGGGTAAACCAATTCGAAGACCAACGGCTAAACCGATTGTTAGAATACCTAATACTACAAAAACTAAGTTTTGTATCATTGCATAAAATCCAACACTAATAGGACTGATATAGATAGAGCCTGTATAACCCGGTGCTAAAATGGCTGCTATAATCAACCATGAGAAAAATAATATTAGGGGGATAATACCACAAATAGCAAAAAATCGTAGTTTATTCTGTTTTTGAATAGATATATAATTGTTATTAGTTATTTAAATCACCATTAACTTTGTTCACTTCAATTTATATATTTTATTAGTGATATTATTAATTAATAATTGGATATAGACTAAGGGGAGAAAAACAACTCGAAGATCTATTAAATGCAATGGGTAATGTTAGTAGATCTAACCTAATCCGGATAGCAATAACTGAATATTTAATGAAATAAAGACTTGTTAGACTAAAGTAAACTATGGAGGGTGTTAAATGGTTATAAGGTAAAAAGTTTTATAAGATTTGGTGAGAAAGACCTTAGGAATAATAGGGATATACTATTTGTCGTTGGGCAGAAGGATAAAGAATTCCATGACTCGTATGGTGGATTTTTTTCAGATGATGACCCTAATGAAACCATCATAGTTAATTTGTTATTACACAAAGGGGCTGATCAATTATTAGAAATAATTTATAAAAGCGGAAAGAACAGGTTTTTAAATCTTAGACTCATTCATAGTTACCACTATCAGGAATATTCAAAGGAAGATGATTAACAGAATCATCTGTTGGATAAATCATTGATAATCTTTTGATGCTCTAAAATTTCAATAGTAATTCTAAGTAAAAACAATTTAATTAGAATAATCAATAACTGAATATATAATGAAATATAAGGACTTTACTGAGAGTTCAAGATCTAATTGAATAAAACCTGAAAATTTGAGTAAAAAATTTATGAGAAACCTCTATTTAAAAAAAAGAATGTGGAAAAAATTAGGGTTTATTGGAGTAATTTTTTTAATCTAGATATTATTGATCCATCAAAGACTGTAATAATTGATTCATTCTCAACAATTTAGTCAATCAATATTTCCACTAATTTTCGTACGTATGGAATAACAATAAAGGCTATTGGAGCAGAAACGATAATTCCAACTACTAAAGATTTCAGGAATGCTTGAAGAAATATATTATTAAAGCCAACATTGATCAATGTCATGAAAAATGCCATGGGTATAGTAATTACAATGGCCATTAAAATTGCAAAAACCACATTTTCATATTTTCTATCCATAATAATCACCATTATTTGTTAAAATGATTATGTGAATTAATATATAATATGTTATGATCTTTAAATGATTTTCTAAAAACTCTGCTTATTCTTATGAATAATTTAAGGGTTGCTAGTTTCTTATCTTTAATAGACTTGCAGAAAAGCAATTTAGATCAATGAAGAACTCTCAAATGCAAGTGTAATGTAAGTAAATCAAATCTGATTAGGATAGCAATAACTGAATATATCATGAAATATAAGGACTTGTTGGAAATATGAAATCTAATTAAAATATCAATTATTCATTCTTCAATGACTTCAAATATCTTAACTTTTTTTGGAGTAACCCCCGGTCTTTTATCAGTCATAAGAGCAAAATAACTCATTAAATGAATAGTATATAATGATCATTAAAATTTTAAAAAGAATCTTTATTTTATTATCTTTCTAATTTTAATCATCTCATTACCACCCCTTCTGAATTCGTAGTCAACCTTCACAATATTAACATCAAAATCTTGGAGTTCATTGATGATGCGTTTAATAAATTCGGATTTTATACCCTTATTCTTTACGAGAGGATAAATTCTAAGCTCCCTTGAGGTAACCCTGAGCATTTCTTTGATGGAGTTTAAATGGAATTCATAATCAAGCCTGTGATCGTAAATGAATAGCAGATGTGAACACAGAACCACAGAAAATCTGTTATCTTCAAAGGGAAGACGGGTTAAATCTGCAGCAATGTATTTTCTTCCCATTTGATTTCTATAATCAATAATAAATTCCCTACAAGCCTGGTTTCTCTGGTCTTTAAGATCTTCCAAGTCTTTGAAAAAACTCCAAACAAAGTGATCAACAGATCCCAGTCCTTCTACAAGTATTTTCATGTGATCCCTACATTTATCACAAAGTACATCTGGATCTTCATTGTAGAGAATATCAACTGCAGTTACATCAAATCCTCTTTTCGACATTTCTGCTGTAAATGAACTGGCACCAGCAGCACAATCAAGTATTTTCCAACCAACCAAGTCCTCTGAACTAAGATCAAACATTTTCAAGTACTCCAACCAAGTCCGTCCAATAAATATTGGGCCCTTAATCCTGTCCCATGGTGGTTTAATTTTAGGATTTTTCACACTAGAAGAAATTTTCTTTTTGATCAATAAATTCACCTTAGATATACTAGTATTCTATAACATAATAGCTTGGTAATACATGAAATTTTTAGAAATGTCTTGTCTTTATTTTTTCAATATATTTTAAGATAATTTTAGGATTGTACTTATATTAATTTCAATTTTTAAACATCTTGATCTATATCCTAAACCCTCATTTCATGATTAAAAATTTTTGTAAAGAAATTTTTAAATTTTAGCAAGATTTATATGGATTGAATAAGATCAATTAATATTCACGTGCTCCGGTAGTGTAGTCCGGCCAATCATTTCGGCCTCTCGAGCCGAAGACTCGGGTTCGAATCCCGGTCGGAGCATTGTTTCAAAACTTTTTAATAACAATATCTAATTATAAAAACTTGTGAATCGGATTTTACATTTCTAAAAATTAATTAAAGCTTATTTTATAGTGGCAATTACATTACAAGGAGCACTGTCAATTCCATTTATGTTCCATGGAACAATAACTAATTTATTTAAAGAATTTTTGGTTTTAGGTATTCTGGTTAGGTTCAAGTCTTCGATTAAAAGTAAAGGTTTACCATAATTATCATCATTAATGAAAGCAGCTAAATGTGTTTTTTTGGCATACTCATCATCATCATATCTAGATATTGAGATACTATCTATTCCAAGACATCGAATATTTTTATGGTTCTCCCTTAACCATTGGATTGTTTCAAGTGATATTCCCGGGTTCTGTGTCAAGTATTTGTCCCGATTTTCATCACGATATTTACCAAAGCCTGTTCTGAATAATATACAGTCATATCCTTTAAGATCTAAATCTGATAAATCTTTTACTTCTAATAGTTCATTACTTCTCTTTGGACGTTCAAGAACAAGTGGTTGGTAGAATATGAGTTCTTCTATATCATAGTCTGAAATTCCTTTACTCTTGTCTATGAAATGTTTAGGTGCATCTATATGTGTACCGCAATGATTTCCAACTGATAAATTAAATGTGTTGTAGTCATCACCCATTTTAATTTGTTTGTTGGGTTTGATTGAAGGTTTGGTAGTACCTAGGTAATAGGGGGAATCATTATCTATCAAGTAGGAGAGTAGTACAGTTTTCATCTTATCACTTTTTAGATCTATTATTGATATCATAAATTAATTTCAATCAAATAAGAATGTTTTTTATATGTTGGTGAAACTTTAAATAATATAACATTGTTATATTTAAATATGTTTTTAACTAAAAAAGTAAGAACTAAAATTTTAACAAGTGTGATGAACATAAAAATACAATAACTGTTGTTATTTTTATCCAAATATTTGAGGTGATGTTAAATGGCCGATATAAAAATAGATGTTAAAGGAGAAACATGTCCTGTACCTTTAGTTGAAATGAGAAAGGCTTTAAAAAAGGCTGCACCCGGAGAAATTGTTGAAGTTGAGGGAACCCATCCCGCGTCAAAAAAGGAGATTCCGATGGCTGTAGAATCATTAGGTGCCGAGTTAGTTGGTGTTGAAGAGGAGGATGGGGTATGGAAGATCAGAATTCGTAAATAAAAAAATATTGGGGTGAAAAAAAATGGTTGATGAAACTAAACCTGATAAAGCGACCATAATTGTACACAGCGGAGATATGGACAAGATATACAGTGCGCTTATAGTTGCCAATGGAGCCCTTTCAATGGGAATGGAAGCATCCCTATATTTCACATTCTGGGGACTACAAAGACTACAAAAAGGCGGACTAGAAAAGGGCCCATTATCAAAAATGCACTACATGGGACTTGGAAAATCCATGATAAAAAGCAGAATGAAGAAAGCCAATGTTGCATCGCTTGAACATTTATTTAAAGATTTCAAAGAACTGGGCGGTAAGGTAATAGCCTGTGAAATGACTATGGAAATCATGGGAGTCAGTAAAGAAGATCTGGATCAGAATTTAATAGATGAATACGGTGCAGTAGGCACTTACATACACGAAGCAAGGGATTCTAAAATAACTCTGTTCATATAAATATAACCTAAAATTTTTTTTTGGAGGAATAGAATGGTAAAATACATTTATCTGGATAACGCATCAATTACCAGAATGGATGAAAAAGTCTTAGAAGCCATGAAACCCTATTTTTTTGATAGTTATGCAATTCCTACGTCAGAAACCGGATATTCTATGGGAATAGAGGCTCGAGAAGCATTAGAAAAAAGTAGAGGCACGATTGCGAGTGCGATTGGGGCCAATCAAAAAGAGTTGATCTTCACATCAGGGAGTTCAGAATCCAGTAACACAGCAATTAAGGGTGTTGCCATGGCACTCAAAAATAAAAAAGGTAACCACATTATAGTATCCGATATAGAAGATTTTCCTGTTTTAAACAGTGCCAAATCACTTGAAAAACAGGGATTTGAAGTCACCTATCTAGAAGTAGATGAATTTGGTGTAGTTGATCCAAAAAGTGTAAAAGAATCAATAAGGGAAGAAACTATTCTGGTATCTATTCAACACGCAAACCAGGAAATTGGGAGCTTGCAGGATATTAAATCTATTGGTCAGATCTGCAGGGACAATAAGGTGCTTTTTCATACAGATGCAACCCACACATTCACCAAAGTACCTCTGAATGTCAATGAAATACCTGTGGATTTAATAACCATTTCAGCACACACCATACACGGACCAAATGGTATAGGAGCACTTTACATACGCACTGGAACACCATTTATGAAATGGCTTGACGGCGGTTTCCAGGAAAATAACAAAAGAGGAAGTCTTGAAAACATTCCAGGAGCAGTTGGCTTTGCAAGGGCAACTGAACTTGTCAATGAAGATGAGAACAGAAGAATCCAGGATATGCGGGATCATGTTATTGAAAGGGTTTTATCTGAAATACCCCAGACAATTTTAAATGGCCATCCAATGTTAAGAACACCACAGAATGCTAATCTCAGCTTCAGTTATGTGGAAGGAGAATCCATAACCCTGCACTTGGATATGAGGGGCTTTGCAGTCAGTACAGGTTCAGCATGTTTCAGCCGTTCCCTACAAGCAAGCCATGTTATTTTAGGGATAGGAGGAGATCCTGAAAGGGCTCACGGATCCATCAGGATAACTTTTGGCCGCTTCAACACCATGCGGGATGCTGATTCCATTGTAGACGCTTTAGTCGAAGTAGTAACAAATTTAAGGAAAATAAGTGCACTGGGAAATTAACAATTAAATACTCCACTTTTTTTTTATTAGTTAGATTAAACAGATTACTTGAATCATCTAACTAAATAACAATTTTTTTATATTTTATAAATTGTTTACGTATCTTTTGGGATGTTCGTCAAAGAGTTTTTTACTGCATGCAGCACAGAAATAATACATTTTTCCATTGTATCCACTTTTGTACTTTGCATCAGTTTCATCCACCGAAATTTTGAATATGGGATCTAATGCCAAATTTATCCCTCCAAAATCTTGGGTTTTCAAAAACATGTACTAAAACAACAATTGAATTTCCAAAAATAACCATCCTATTGTATTCAAAAAATGTTTATTATTGT
>PMMV01000067.1 GCA_003162115.1 Methanobacterium sp. | reverse complement strand
ATTATCCAATACTATAATCCAATAGATAATTAAATATATATAATAGATTTTTAATACGCTATAAAAATTATATTATAAATAATCATGGATTTTAAATCTTAGTTTTAATTATAATAATACTTAAATCATATTATAAGATTACAAGGATAAAATGAAATATAATAACGTTTATAAACCGCTTATGGTCCAGGATGAAGTTCTAGAAATTGTTGAGAAGTGTTTTAAAGAAGAAAATGCTGGAAACTCAAATGCACGAAAGGAAGCATTGANNAATATGTTAAACCATCACATCTACTCGGGAAGGATGATGTACACTTAATAGACATATGCAGTGGTTTAGGATACACTGCAGCTGTTTGTCTCGAATATTTAAATGACGAAACCAAAAATACCATAAAAAATCCTAATATCTCTATCGAAATGGTTGAAATATCCCCATTGACACTTGCAACGGGACTTATTATTCCAAGTCCTCTAAAATCACATGAAATTATTAAAAGGGCCATTGAAGATAAATTATATTCCATAGGATTCTTAAAATCCAAGTTAATTACAAAAGAAATTCCCGAGAATATAAAAATAAATGTACACATAGTAGATGCAAGGGAAATAGTAAAAAAGAATTCTATATTTGAAATCCAAGAAACCCCAAATCTTAATATTAAATCCAACGTAACACCACATTACAGTTCTAATGTTAATTCCGATATAAAATACGATGCAATTTTTCTGGTTCCATTTTCACCAAGGTTATCACCTGAACTGTATACAATAGAATTTTTAAAAGGACTTAAATCCCTCCTTAAAGTTAATGGTATGCTACTAACCTACACTGCATCTGCAGCCGTTAGATATAGTCTGATTAAAACGGGATTACATGTTGGTGAGGGTCCAAGTTTCGGTAGAAGTGGTGGTACCTTGGCATCACCATCAAATGAGTTCATTGAAAAACAGTTATCATCAAGAGATGAACGAATGATCGCACTTACAGATGCAGGAACCCCATTTAGAGACAAAGAACTAAACGACTCCAGTTTTAATATCATTGAAAGACGTAAAAATGAGCGAATAAATGTTAGAAAAGAATATAAATTTGCATCAACTGTTAAAAGTCCTGTTTATCTCTGTAATGATATCAATGAAGGTCGTTTAAGGCGCCGTGTTCTGAAAGATCTTAGAAGATTTGGATTAGAAGACCTTATCTGTGAAAAATCAAAATTTCTTGTTTGCCCCCAGTATAANNTTCTAAATGAATAAAATAGTATAGTAGAAAAAATAGATCAACAAAAGATAGATGAATTGAATTATATTTTTTAGAAATTTTCTAATTATTAACATGATTAACTAAATTCCTTAAAACTTATTAAATACTGTTAAACACTTATTAAAATTTTTATTTACTCTTTACAGAAAGGTGAAAGATTTTGAACTTCGAGATAAAACATAAAGATGCAATGGGGAGAACAGGTGTACTAACAACACCCCATGGAATGATTAAAACACCAGCGCTAATGCCCGTTATACATCCTGGAAAACAGACCCTTGATGTTAAGAAATTTGGAGCAGAAGTTGTCATAACCAATGCTTACATAATGTATAAGAATGATGATTTAAGAGCCAAGGTTCTTGAAGAAGGTGTGCACAAACTCATAAACTTTCCAGGTCCCATAGTCACTGATTCGGGTTCTTTCCAACTTTCATTGTATGGTGATATTGACGTGAATAACAAGGAGATCATCGAGTTCCAGGAATTAATTGGAACTGATATAGGAACATCACTTGATATACCCACACCCCCATTTGTAAAAAGGGAAAAAGCTGAAAAAGAACTTGAAATAACCATAGAAAGGGCAAAGGAAGCTCTTGAGATAAACGGAGATATGATGATGAACTCTGTTGTTCAGGGATCAACCTTCCATGACCTCAGATCAAAATGTGCAGAGGCAATAGGTGCCATGGGATTTGATGTTTATCCAATAGGTGCTGTTGTCCCATTAATGGAATCTTACAGATACACAGAACTAGTGGATGTTGTAATGGCTTCGGTAAAAAATCTGCCAGATTCACAACCGAGACATTTGATGGGTGCTGGTCATCCCATGGTGTTTGCACTTGCTGTTGCAATGGGATGTGATCTTTTTGACTCTGCTGCTTATATACTCTATGCTCAAGATGACAGGTTTATGATGCCCACTGGAACATTTAAACTAACAAATCTGGTTGAAATGCCATGTTCCTGTCCAGTATGCTCTACTCACACCCCCGAAGACCTCAGGGCCATGAATAAGAATGACAGAATGATCTTAATTGCTCAGCACAACCTCAACATAAGCTTTGCCGAGATACGTAAAATTAGACAATCAATTGTTGATGGCAGTCTAATGGAACTGGTTGAACAGAGATGCCGAGTTCACCCATACCTTCTAGATGCACTCAGAAACCTTAAAAAATATACAGCAATCATTGAGGAATATGATCCTGCCAGTAAAAATTCAGCATTTTTCTATTCAGGACCAGAATCTCTGGGAAGATCTGAAATACAGAGACATCTATCAAGAATAAATAGAATCCCGCCTAAAAGGAATCTTCTATTACTCCCCCGGAGCAGGAAACCATATTCTAAGAATTTACACGACGAATTTGGTAAATTTTATTTAAAACACGTTAAAGGTGATTCCCTATCAGATCCTCAAGATTTATGGGATGATCTTCAGTTAGCAGTTGTAGATGTTCCTTTTGCAGTGATACCACTTGAAATTGACGAAGTTTATCCACTTGCACAGAACGAAGCACCGATCATCACAGATGAAGACGCTAAAAAATTTGTTAGAGAAGAAATGGAGAAATATATGGAAAGATTTGACAATGTAATTATAAGTGCTAAGATACTGGACAGATTTAATATGTACACTATTGAACTAGATTCAGGAAATGAAACATCTAAACACCCTATCAGAGTATACAGTCTTGAAGAGTATGAATTGGATGCAGTTAAGATAGATATTGAAGATAGAGAAAAAATCAATTCAATTGCAGATTACCAATTTGGTATGGGAGCTGGTAAAGCGCTTTTCCCCGGTGATGTTAAAATTGTTAAAAGCAGAAAAACCGGTAAAATCAGGCATATATATGAGGGAGAAACACTTATAGCTACTTTAAGGGCTACAGACAGTGTCTTTGTACTGGACAGGGAAGGTGCTAGGAGGCTTCATTCCAATATGGAATATCCAAAAAACAGGGTTGTTGTGAATACAGATGCCGACCCATTCGCCAGAGAAGGAAAAAGTATATTTGCTAAATTCGTTATAGATTGTGATATAAATATAAGATCTAATGAAGAAGTATTGATCGTTAATGAAAAGGATGA
>PMMV01000060.1:10043-10175 GCA_003162115.1 Methanobacterium sp. | reverse complement strand
GAGGCAAAACCAGAAGAACTAGCTTCAAAAGAGGAGGTTGAAAAAGTGGCTGAAGAAAAAGCAAAACCAAGAATCGGATATGTCCACTTATCAGGATGTACCGGTGACGTTATGTCGCTCAGTGAAAACTAC
>PMMV01000060.1:0-9970 GCA_003162115.1 Methanobacterium sp. | reverse complement strand
ATCGCAGACTTAGTAAAAGTAGATGCTGCAATACCAGGATGTCCGCCATCACCAGAAATAATTGCAAAGACAGTTGTTGCTGTTATAAACGGTGATATGGATTATCTACAGCCAATGATAGATTTAGTAGGGTACACCGAAGCATGTGGATGTGACCTTCAGTCCAAGGTTGTAAATCAAGCCTTATGTATCGGATGCGGAACATGCGCAATGGCCTGTCAGACCCGTGCACTAACCATGACAAATGGTAGACCAGAACTCAACAGCGATAGATGTGTTAAATGTGGTATATGTTACACCCAATGTCCAAGAAGCTGGTGGCCTGCAGAACAGATAAATAAGGATTTAGGTTTATAGGAGGTTGTAAAATGGTATTAGGAACATACAAACAAATTACTCTTGGAAGATCAACCGACAAACAGATCCAGAAAATTTCTCAGGACGGTGGAATAGTAACTGCACTTTTAACCTTCGCTCTTGATGAAAAACTCATAGATGGTGCAGTGGTAGCCGGACCTTCAGATGAAATGTGGAAACCAGAGGCAAAGGTGGCACTCTCATCCGATGAAGTCATGGCTGCAGCAGGAACCAAGTACACAATATCTCCAAACAACTGGGTACTTAAACAAGCAGTAAGACAATATGGTCTTGAAAAAGTGGGTATAGTAACAATTCCTTGTCAGACTATGGGTATTAGAAAAATGCAATCCTACCCATTTGGTGTAAGATTCTTAGCTGATAAAATTGCACTGGATATAGGAATATGTTGTACTGAAAACTTCCCATTTGAATCGCTTAAGACGTTTATTTCAGCTAAAGCAGGAGTGGACTTCGACTTAGTGGAAAAAATGGACATAGGGAAAGGAAAATTCTGGGTGAAGACTCAAGATGATCTAATAAGCTTCCCTATTAAAGAAACACATGGATACGAACAAAATGGATGTAAAGTTTGTCTCGACTTGGTTTCAGAACTTTCCGACATATCAACTGGTTCAATAGGTGCTCCTGACGATTGGTCAGCAGTACAGGTTAGAACAGATAAGGGTGAAACCGTATTCAAACAAGCAGTTGATGCTGGTGCTATTGAACTTAAACCAATTGATGAAGGTAAATTTGGTCTTGAGATGCTCACTAAATTAGCTAGATCTAAAAAAGAGAAAGCTATGAAAGTCATTGATGAGAGAAAAGCAATGGGATTACCAGTTCCATACAAGAGCAGTAGCGAGAAAGAAGATCCATTAGCAAACATCTAAGTAAAAGGAAATTTGTACAGATTTAAGTTAAGCGGGATTACTCCCCTTAATTTCTGTTTTTTTTAATGAAAATTATTTAACGTTGTTCAAATGATTTAGAATAAAATATTTCACATATTATCCCCTTTAATTTTAAAAAAATTTATTATATTATAATGCCTAATGAAGATATTATTCTGTAATGATCTTACAGCCATCAGATTCAACAATTATAGTGTGTTCTGCTTGAGCTACCCTTGCATCACTTTTTTCTTTGAGAACATGATATGGATAAATGGCCCTTGATGCTAAAAGTTGTCTCATAGCCATGTTAAGATGTTTTGAATTTATATGCTCCGTTAGCCATCTCTGAGAAAATGGAAGATTTCGGTAGTTGATTGCAATAACATTAAGAAGTTTTTTTGCCTGAACCATNNACATCTCCTTCCTGAACTTTATGTTTATTATCCTCTTTAATGTTGGGAACAGAAACTCCAGAATGGAGGATCCACCGATCCATACTATGACCTGTCAGATTAGAAACAGATTTCAAGCCGCGGTTGTTTATGGTTTCTTCTATTACTTTTCCTACCTTTCCAATTTCAACACCGTCTCGTATTGTACTTATAGCACTTTCAAGAGCTTCTTGTGCAGTTTCTATCATCTTTATGTTTAAATCTTGTCTAGATTGTTCTTCATTACTTTCAAAATCAGAATCTGAACCATCCGCTCCAATATGAACGCTTACAGCTGAATCTGCGATATAACCATCTATATGGGCTCCAAGATCGATTTTTACTAGATCGCCCATTTTAACGATAGATTCATCTCCAGGGGGTGATGTGTAATGTGCTGTGACTTCGTTTATTGAAACGTTGCAAGGAAATGCAGGCTTTCCACCCATTTCAATTATATTGTCTTCAACATATTCCACAAGATCTAGAATTTTCATATCTGCTTTTACATGATCAACAGCCATGGATCTGATCTTCGATACAATTTCACCTGATTTTTTGTACATTTCAATCATAAAATCACTACAACCTATCTTCATAAAATACAAGATTTTCTTTGTACTCCATTTATAATTAAAGGAAAATTTGATTCATGTTTAACCACAAATTTTCAATTTTTCGTTATTTTTTTACTTAGTAAATTTAAAATAACATCCAATACAATATTATTATAAAAACCATCATATAAAAATCAGCATATATGTTATCATCATTAGTTGTTAATAGAAAGAATAAAGAATATAACAAGAATTCTTTTATTCTATTTGGTTTCTTTTGTTTGGAGGATAGATTAGGTACTTTAAATATAAATACATAAATAAAAGTAGTGATATAATATTAAAGAGGTAATAGTATGGTAGCAATTGAACAAAATGTATTTTATATAGTAATAGCAGCCATAATAGTTGTTGGACTGATAGTCGCACTCATGCAATGGAGACGGGTCAGAGAAGCACAAACTAACGTTGAATTTCTCACAAAACAAGCGGAGCTCAAAAAAATTGAATTGGTAGAAAGGGATCTTGAATCTAAACGCATGATGAGTGATATTGTCCTGCCGAAGGATCAACAGGAAAAATTGACCAATATCAGAGAAACTACTTCTGATCTAATGCATAAAGCAGGATACCTCCACAGTGAGATTAATGAAAGAGTAAACCGTCTTGAAGCTAAAACAGAGTATGCAAAACTCCAGAAACTACTCCTGGACATAGAGAAAAAAGAAGAAGAACTTGAAAAGAAAACAAGCAAAGTTAAAGGAGGAAAAACTAAATGACTCCCCTGGAGTTATTGGCAATACTTGTACTTGCAGGAGCAATTATAGTTTTACTCTATTACTACATGCAAGACTCTAGAAATGCATCATTTCAAAGGGCTAGATCTGTTTTCACCGAAACAAGTGAAAAAGCACGTTCAGCAGTTTCTGGATCTGGGGATGATGATGTAGAGGGTGAAGTAGTTGAAGGATTAGGTGATAAAATGTCGGGAATGGGCGAAAAAGCGCGTTCAGCAGTTTCTGGTGCGAGTGAAAAGGTTACTATTGAAGGCAGCATGATTGATGGTGTCAGTGAAAGAATGGCTGGAATGGGTGAAAAGATAAAAGGGACAGTTAAAGGTGTTCCAAAGAGTACTGATACACTTTCAAATAGAATAGATTTATTTTTAAACGATAAAAGTGACCAGCTCATAAAAGACTGGGAACTAGCAACTAAAGATGATGTTTTAGACCTTGAAAAGAGATATAGTAAAGTTTCAAGGGATTTAGGTGAACTTGACGGACGATTTAATGAGTATAGAGGATTCACCAATAAAAAATTGAAAAAAATCGAGGAAAGACTCGATAAACTCGAGAACCCCGAAGTTTAAGAAACAAAATCTATTTGATACTTTCGAAAATCACTAAAAATTTGATTTAAAGGGTTTAAAATATGTATCAGGATATAATTACATATATTTCTTTATTCTTTTCCATATTTGGTGCTATTATAATTGTTTATGGTGGATTAAGGGCCATAATTTCAATTCTTAAAGTTGAAATATTTAAAAAATCGTTGAAGTACAATACAATACGTGCAGATTTCACATCCAAAATTGTAATTGCTCTGGAGTTTTTCATAGCTGCAGATCTTATAAGGACAGTGATACAACCCACTTTAGATGAAGTCATTATACTGGCAGTAATAGTGGCAATAAGGACGGTTGTTGGTTATACTCTGGATAAAGAGTCCAAGGATATATTATCAAATCAATGAAGTTGTTTAGTTCGTTAAACATTCAAATTAGATGTTAGGTCGGAATTATTTAATGCAAAACTTTATATGATGTAAGATATAACAGTCATAGTACAGCGGGGTNNGTGGTGCCATAAGGCACGCGCTGAGAAGCGTGACCATGGAGCAGAAACGACACGTCTTCTGATGAATGAACATGAAGCATGGCTGATGACATCAGAAGGATCGGTGAAACGGCCATTCCACAGGATGCAAGAATAAATACTACTGATGAGTCCTGTACGAGGTAGAGGTAATTCGCATAGATGAATGCTGCTGAAACAGAAGGTGGGTTACTCTCGGCATGCCATTTAATTATATTTTATGCTAATTTTTATTTTATTGAAAACTAATTATTTCAAAACCCAAAATATCTAAGATATTTCAAATTCATTTATAAATAATTCTAGATTTCATGTTAATAAACCAATATAGATGGACTTTCATGATATTTAGATATGATTATATCTTAAAAATATCAGAACCATTCAAAATCTCTATCATAAAGTATTTATGAAGTTAATTATTTAATAATCAATTAAATATGGGTTAAAACTTTTGGTATCGGGAAAACTTGGTATGGCATCTTTTTTAATACTCCTCATAAATATACTTCCATTGGCTTTAGGGGCTGCAATTAGTCCCACTGCTTTGATGGGGATAATAATTCTTTTATCTATTTCAAATAGACCTAAACTCCAAGGGTTTGGATATTATATTGGTGCAATAATTTTAATTATAATTGTTGTTATTTTGGGAATACTCTTAGGAGCAGGAATAACATCGGTAACTCCAAAACCTAATCCAATTTTAGATTCAATCGATATATTATTAGGGATTATATTGTTTTTAGCTGGTATTAAAAGAATTTTTCAAGCTCAAAAATCTCCGACACGACTTTTTCATGGTGATGATAAATCAAAATCAAATTTGGTTTTTTTCATTAAAGGAGTTTCTTATGGATTTGGATTGTTTTTAATTAACTTCTCAACCAGTATTATAGTTCTTGAAGCTGGTAAAGAAATAGGGGCGTCATCAGTTGATTTAATTGGAAAATTAACTGTAGTAATAATTTTAACAATAATAACGCTACTTGTTTGTGAAGTACCTCTCTTAATGTACTTTGCATATCCAGAAAAAGCCAACAATATTTTATCCAAGGTCAATAAATGGATGCAAACGAATGGTCATATATTAATGGGTGTTGTGATTTTGGTAATTGGAGTGTATTTGATATGGATTGGTTTGATAAGGTTAGGATTTATTTAAAAATTTTTCATTTGATTCAGGAATAAACGATTTTTGACTTATTTCTACCTTTGATGGGGGTGCGATGATAACCAATGTCTCCTCAAAGACATACTAATAATATAATAAAAGTTAGACTTAACTAAATGAATATTATGTATAAAACTTTAGGTTATATCATTGTAAAATTCAATTAAATGAGTAGTAATTTATTATGAAAAATTTAAGGAAAGGAAAATTAATTCTATGATTATTATCGAAAAAAACTTGGAAAAAAGAAAAAATTAATTTCAGTGGTTAATAACTTCCTTCACCTTTTCGAAAAAGCCCTTGTCTTCAGCATATATCTCCTGACCGCTTATTTCAGCAAATTCTGTAAGGAGTTCCTTCTGTTTTGGGCTTAATTTTTTAGGTGTTATGATTTTAACTTTCACATAAAGATTTCCTTTCCCATTCCAGCGAAGATGAGGCATACCTTCTCCTCTGATACGGAAGGAAGTACCTGTTTGTGTACCTGCAGGTATTTTAAGGTCTACTGCTCCAGTTAAAGTTGGTGCTTCAACTGTGTCCCCCAATGATGCCTGAACAAAACTTATAGGCATATTATATATAAGGTCTGATCCTTCTCTATGGAAAAGCTGATGCTGTTTAACACTTATCATAACATAAAGGTCCCCTGGAGGTCCTCTTCGAGTTCCTACATCTCCTTCTCCAGGAACACGTAGACGGCTTCCATTTTCAACACCTGGTGGGATCTTTATATGTATAGTGCTTTTATTTTTGACTATACCCTTACCATGACATTCTTTGCAGGGTGTGTCTATAATATGCCCTTCGCCTCGACATGTTCTGCATGGTCTTACAGTTGCAAATTGGCCCAATGGTGTATTGCTCACCTGGCGTACTTGTCCTGATCCACCACATTCTGGGCATGTTCTGGAGTTTGTACCGGGTTCAGCTTTAGAACCTTGGCATTTTGGACAAGTTTTTTTGTGAGGCACCTCAATGTCTTTATCAAGTCCCAAAGCTGCTTCTTCTAGTGTGATATCCATTTCGTAGTATACATCTTCGCCCTGAGTAGGTCCATTCCTGGTACTTCCTCCAAATCCGAATAAGTCAAATATACTTTCAAAACTGCCACCACCACCACCACCACGGCTACCACTTTGGCTTCCACCGAATCCAAATCCTCGGAATATATCGTCAAAATTTACATTATTAAATATATCCTCTTGTGAGAATCCATTCATACCAGCATGGCCGTACTGATCGTAGGTCTGACGTTTTTCTGTATCTGAAAGTACAGCATAAGCTTCGCTAATTTCTTTAAATTTTTCCCCTGACTCTTGATCTTCGCTCACGTCTGGATGGTATTTCATTGCCAATTTACGGTAGGCTTTTTTGATATCCTTTTTATCCGCGCCCTTATCTACTCCGAGCACTTCGTAATAATCACGCTTTTCTGCCATTATAATCTTACCCTCAATTTAATTTAATGAATTTTTTAATCGTTGACTTTATTGTGAAATTAATGAAATTAAAGTTATTATATTGAACTATTTAATGATGCCATATTAATAATTTAGAAAATCATGATATGAACTTTGATCAGGTTCGATTTTTTCTTTGATGATTGTCGGTGATTCCAATAATTAATCTGCTAAATTTTAGTATTATAAAAAAATTGATCAGGGAATAAATCCCTGAATCATTTCATTATTTATTTCTTGACTTCATAATCTGCGTCTATTGTTTCATCGTTGTCTTTTCCGGTTGTTTCACTTTGAGATTCCTGGGCGCCGTTTTGCGCTTTCTGTTGAGCTTGTGCTTGTTGTGCTTCCTGATAGATTGCTGCACCTACTTCCTGAACAACTTTTGTAAGTTCATCGGTTTTGGTTTTGATTGCATCGAGATTTTGGCCACTTATAAGATCTCTTAGTTCCTTTACAAGATCTTCAATTTTGGATTTTTTATCAGCATCTACTTTGTCTGCCAGTTCTTCTAAAGTCTTTTCTGATGTATATATCATTGAATCAGCATTGTTTCTGATTTCAATTTCTTCTTGCCGCTTTTTATCCTCTTCTGCATGTTGTTCTGCTTCTTTAACCTTCTTATCTATTTCATCTTTTGAAAGCTTGTTTGGTGCGGTTATTGTAATTCTTTGTTCTTTGCCTGTTCCCATATCCTTTGCAGATACGTTTATGATACCATTAGCATCTATGTCAAATGTGACCTCAATTTGAGGGATTCCCCTT
Source organism: Methanobacterium sp. (assembly GCA_003162115.1). GTDB lineage: Archaea > Methanobacteriota > Methanobacteria > Methanobacteriales > Methanobacteriaceae > Methanobacterium_B. The sequence continues at coordinate 2,450 of PMMV01000060.1, read as the reverse complement.
GGAGCTGGTGGTATCCCGACCAACTGGAATCTTCCAAGTGTTGAGTTATCTGCTGCCATAGGTCTTTCTCCTTGAAGCACGTGTATGTCCACGGAAGGCTGGCTGTCAGCTGCAGTAGTAAAAACTTGACTTTTCTTAGTTGGTATGGTTGTGTTTCTCTCAATAAGTTGAGTAAATACTCCTCCCAGTGTTTCTATACCTAAAGATAGTGGTGTCACGTCCAGGAGCACAAGGTCTTTTATTTCGCCACCCATTACTCCTCCCTGGATTGCTGCTCCCATTGCAACACATTCCATTGGGTCTATTCCACTTTCTGCTGGTTTTCCAATAAATTTTTCTACAAATTTTTGGACTATAGGCATCCTGGTTGGTCCCCCAACAAGTATGATCTTATTTATATCAGATTTGCTCATTTTTGCGTCTTTGATAGCCTGTTCCATTGGTCCTGAACACTTTTTGATGATAGGATCAACTAATTCCTCGAGTTTTGCCCTTGTAAGTGTTGCTGTTAGATGTTTAGGTCCTTCTGCAGTTGCAGTAATGAAAGGAAGGTTAATATCACTGGTGAGGGTTGTTGAAAGTTCGATCTTAGCTTTTTCTGATGCTTCTCTGAGTCTCTGAACCGCTTGATCATCATTCATAAGGTCTACACCGGTGTCACGCTTGAAATCTGCTGCAAGATGCTTCATTATGGTATTGTCCATGTCGGTTCCACCTAGGCTTGTATCACCACTGGTTGATCTTACTTCAAATACTCCTCCACCGAAATCCATAATGGTAACATCCAGAGTTCCTCCACCGAAATCGAATACTAGTATTTCTAAATCCTCTTCTGCTTCTTTATCTATTCCATATGCTAGACTTGCTGCGGTAGGTTCGTTAACTAGACGTACAACTTCTAGTCCGGCGATTGTTCCAGCATCTTTGGTTGCTGTTCTCTGATTGTCGTTGAAATATGCGGGTACTGTGATAACTGCCTTGTTAACTGGCTCGCCTAGGAATGCTTCTGCATCTTTTTTAATTTTTTGTAGTATAAATGCTGATATTTCCTGTGGGGTATACTCTTTGCCAAGAACGTTTATCTTGTAGTCTGTTCCCATACTCCTTTTTATGGCACTAATGGTGTGTTCAGGGTTTGTGACTGCCTGTCTTCTTGCAGGTTCACCAACTAAACGTTGTCCATCCTTTGTGAATGCAACGTAACTTGGAAATGCTTTACCATATTGTGTAGCACCCTCTGCACTTGGTATTATTGTAGCTTTACCACCGAGGAGTACAGCTGCTGCTGAGTTACTTGTACCCAAATCTATACCTATTATTTTCTCTTTTTTTGCCATAATATTCACCTCTTTTTATAAAATTCACTATAAACTTAAATTATTCTTCAATATCAGGTTACTTCTTTTTACATACTTTAACTTTTGAATACTTTATTACCTTGGAGTCAAGGGTATATCCCTTTCCAAGTTCTTCTATAACAATTCCTTCATCATAATCTTTATTATCCTCTACCATCAGGGCTTCATGCTTATAAGGGTCGAACTTCTCTCCAGATGTTTCAATCTCACACAGTCCTTCTCCTTCTAATATAGTTTTGAGTTTTTTGTGTATCATTTCCAAACCTTCCTTGAGGTCGTGGGATTTATCTGCTTTTAAAGCTCTTTCAAGGTCTTCATAGGCTTCTATAATCTTTAGGATCAGGCCTTCATTTGCATATTTAACGTATTCTTTAATCTCTTTTTCTGATCGTTTTTTGTAGTTATCGAAGTCTGCGTGGAGTCTTAGTAATTGAGAATGGTAATCCTCAACTTTATCCTCTAAATTCTGGATCTCTTCATCCTTTTTCTGAATATCCTCTCTTTTTTCATCGATATCAGATTCCAAACGGCTCAGATCCTTTTTTAACTTCTCTAATTTTTGTTTATCATTCATTCATTCACCTTTTATATGGTATAAAAAGAACAGTAACCTTTAACTATTATAGTTACAAAAGGTTATATAAACCTTTCGCACAACTAGTTAAATAACTACCTATAATTATAACTCATAAAGATCATAAAACCAGTAAGTGGTATAGACATGGATTTAGAAGCAATACTCGATGTAATGGGCTGTAAAACCCGAAGGGATATAATTAACCTTTTAACTGACGAGCCCAGATTTGTTAGTGAAATATCAAAGGAACTTGAAGTGGGACAGAAGGCTATTATAGAACATCTCAGGGCAATGGAAGAACTTGGACTTTTAAGTTCTTCGTTCCAAAAAATCGAAAGAGGAAGACCTAGAAAGTACTATGACATTTCACAGGACATTCAGATACAAATTTTTATAGGTCCCGGTGCTATAAAAATGAACGTCATAGGTCAAGAATTTTCAGAACTTTATACACTTGAGGGGAGAATTCATATGGGCGAAACTGAAGTTACAGAAGAACTTCAAAAACTCATTAA
>PMMV01000052.1 GCA_003162115.1 Methanobacterium sp. | reverse complement strand
CTAAAAATTCAAAACAATAATAATAGCCTTAAATTATATTCCTTTGGCGATTTTTTTGGATTTTAAGTAAATATTTGAGTGTATCCATAATTGCATATTTACGCCGTCATGGAACCAAATAAAGAAAGAAGACAGAAGGTCCCGCTTATTATTATCCATAGATTACTGGGAATATATTGGATCTTGTTATATACATTAATGAAATTTTAATTTAACTAGGTTCATCTGGAGGTGTTTTTTTAATTACTAGAGTCTTGGTAATTTCATTATATAAATCAGTTGAACTCGGATCGGTATCAATTGCAATTAATTTATTAAGGCCTGCAGTTGTATTTCCTAAAATCACATCAGCATATAAATTATTTGAATCAGAAGCTGTTATTGCACTTTTACCTGCTATTGTTGTATTTTTAGCNNTACCATCTTTGTAGATTCCAATATCCATTATATTGTTTGATGCATCACTATTTGTTATTGGCTGTGCATTATAACCTGTGGGATATTCAAAACTTACGTATTGATCTTGAAAACTAGTCCCTCCAATTGATGTTGTATTGTTAGGAGAAAATAGTCCTCCAAAGAGTACAAATATAATTATTCCTATTAAAAACACACTTAATACTCCTATAGCAATTTTTTTATTTTTACTTTGTTTATCCAAATCTTCTGGGATATCTTTAGGTGCTTTATTAGGTTTTTTTGTTTCTAAAGTGTCTGATGAAATTTCTTTGGAAGTTAATTCTTCCTCGGGTTCCCATTTGAAGCCACATTGAGGACATGTGATTGTTGGTTTCATTTTTCCCATATTCTTACCAGTGGTATTCAGGTTTTCTACATACTTTAATTTACCCCCACATTCACAATTGTCACTGAATTTGTTTGGAGATTCTCCTGGTTTTAATTTATAATATCCTCCACACTTTTCACAGACTAAATATCCCATTAGTACACCTCCACTAAATATGAATATAGGAAACTAAAGTTAAAAATTTATATTAACATTCCTCAAATTTTTAATTTAAAGCATTAGGATTACGAATATCTATTTTAATCAACTTTTTGAGAGCATCAAAAAATTCTCCCAGTCCCTCTGGGGCATTACACCAGCAGAAAGTATCTAAATTTTTATCTTCTAAATCAATTTTTATTTTAGAGATGTCTTCATCTGCAAGTATCTCTGTAGAGTCAAATGTATACTCTTTCTTCCAGTTCCAGATTCCTATTTTATCCATTTCACTCCAAAATTGAATCCATTCTTTTTTATTGGGTATTATTTCTTTTTTACAAATTTTGGTATCAAAGACTCCATACTCAATACACAATACTAATTTATTGTCAATTAACTCAAGTGTATTAGAAGCATTTGAACGACCAAAAAACACATAATCAACTATAAATTTTTTAGGAAATATTTCGGGCATATTTATCAATCTTAATATTTGTTATAAGTTATATAAATTTGTCATCGGATTAAAAAATGATTTTATTTGAATTAATTTTTCATTGTCTATAGAATTCATAGTTATAATAGTAATAATTTTATAAATATTTTGTAATGAACTGTAATCTAAATTTGAATAGGAGATTAATAATGGAAAAAAATAAGAAGGAAATAAAGACTTTTGAAGATTACAAGATGGAATACCCACCGGAAATACAAAGAATGCTAGAAAAAATTCGGATGGCAGTAAAGAGAGTTGTTCCAGAAACAAAAGAAAGAATTAGTTATAATATGCCTTCATTCTGGTTTCATGGCAACCTAATTTACTATGGTGCTTTCAAAAACCACATTGGATTTTATCCTGCAAGTAAAACAGTGTTTAAAAATTCAAAGATGAATTAAAAATGTATAAACAAAGTGGAAAAGGCACAGTTCAGTTTCCCTATGATAAACCTATACCACTAAAGTTGATTAGAAAAATTGCCAAACTTCGAGCAGATGAAAATTTCAAAGAAAATATTTAAAAATTTTATTACTTTTTTATCTAATTTAATAGATTTATACTCAAAAACAATAACTTTGTCATATCTACTATTGTTACCTAGGTTGTTTTATTGTAAAATGATTGATTTGATTTGTCAGTATAATTTTGAAAATTATTTTTTCAAATGAAGTATCCAGGCAACATACGTTTATGATTTGCTAAGTATCCACTTATTCGATCTTTTAATCATTTTAATAGTATTTTAATATTCATGGATTGCTTGTTCGCTTGATTGAAAGTTTAATTGTTCTTTGGAAAGGAAGCACAGTGATATATTAATACGTCGAGGTCAAATGGTGCACATTTGTAATTATTGAGATTCGCAACGGAGAAAACGTTTCCTACTTGAAACAATCTATTAAACAAGCCCGCAAGCATGCGATTCCACAATCAATTATTAAGAACATATTGAACGTTATAGATATCGTTTAATGGTTATTTATAATCCCAAATCGTCATCTTTAAAGATTTAATTTTAAACGTTCTTAGGATAATACTTTTTTAATTCATTAAATAATTTTGATCCTAATAACTTTAGATATTAATCTGAAAAATTAATAATTTTTTAGTACCATTTTTATTGAATCAGAAATTTAAAAGTATGAAACTTTTATCTAGTAGATATATTCCCCATTCTCATCATATTTATATATTTTTAATTCATTTTTGAAATATAATTCATATTAGATTTGTTAATTAAAATTTAATTCATTTTCTTAATCATATTCTTTTTAATTTTTCTTTTTAATTTGTATATTTTATTCCATCAAAAAATGTCTCAAAAAATATTTTTCTTTCTTTGGTCTTTGTCTGAATAATGTATTCAACTGTAAATATATAGTGAGCTGAAAAAAAATCAGAAATGTATTTGGGAGGTAAATCTTTCAATATTTTATTTTTAATTCCATCTTCTATTAAATTTAACAATTTTTTTTCATGATCAGGGATTTTANNCCACTGAAGATTCTATAAGATCCAGAAAGCTTGCTAAACTTTCTTCTTTTATAGAGGTGCCTAATTCACTAATTAAATCTACCTTATTTTCAAAATATAAATAGAGAGTCCCTGTTGCAACGCCTGCTTCTTTAGAAATTAGAGAAGTTGTTGTATTATCTATTCCCTTTTCGATAAATAGCTTCAATGCTGATTCAAGAATTTTCTTTTCTTTATCTTCTACAACCATTTTTGACCACAATTTTTTTTTAATGTTATTCAATTTAATTTATTGTATAGTTAATAATGTAATAATTATTACTTTTTAGTCTATAAACTACGGTTTTTTTTTATATATTAACTACGTTTTCTGAATCTTTTCGATATCTTGTTATTTAAAGACGGTAATGTTAGCATGACAAATTTGCCTAAAACTCCCATTATTTTAACTTTATACTTGAATCCTCGGCCTTCCATATCACTGCTGACATCTTTCAAAAGTGAAGGAACATCCAATTTTTGTGGACAGGCATTAGCACATTTTCCACAACCATTACAAAGCCCAGCATACCCTTCTTTAGATGTGCTACCCCCTAAATACATTGCATAGACAAAAGAAGCTTGATTGTCATTGAATATGTATTTCTTATTGTACAGTTCAAAACAAATCGGAATATTAACTCCTGCGGGACAAGGCATGCAGTAACCACATCCTGTGCAGTCCACCTTCATTAGTTCATTGTAAACTTCTTTAACTTCATCGTAAAGTTTAATTTCTTCTTCGGGAATTGAATCTGGTAAAGTCTCGTTTGTAACTTTAATATTCTCCTTAACCTCTTCTATCTTCCCCATTCCTGAAATTACACAAGCAACTTCTGGATGGTTTAAAACCCATTTTAAAGCCCATTCAGCAGAAGTTCTTTTAATTCTTGATTTATTCCAAATTTCCATGGCTTTTTCAGGCACCTTTCCAACAAGGATTCCTCCTTTTAAAGGTTCCATTACAAATACAGTTAATCCTTTAGAAGCAGCATATTTTAATCCCTCTGTTCCTGCCTGATTAGTCTCATCTAGGAAATTATATTGGATAAGACAAACATCCCAATTGTAAGCATCCACAATTTTCTTAAAAGCATCCTTATTGTCATGAAATGAGAAACCTATATTCTTTATTTTTCCCTCTTTCCTTGCAGATTCTAAAAATTTGAGAACACCCAGTTCTTTAAGTTTAAAAAAGTTGTTCTCATCTAAACTATGGAGTAGATAATAATCAATATGGTCTGTTTGGAGTTTATCAAGCTGTGTTTCAAGATAGTTTTCCATATCTTCAGTTTTTTTAATAAACCATGAAGGCATTTTGGTACAGATTTTTACTTTATCTCTGTATTCTCCTTGAAGTATTTCTCCCAGAAATAATTCACTGGATCCATTATGATACGGAAATGCTGTATCAATCAAATTTACCCCATGGTCTATTGCGTAGTATATCTGTTTTTTAGCTTCATCTTTATTAATTCTCCCATTATTAGTGGGTAATCTCATAGCACCGTATCCAAGTGCCGAAATTTCATCACCATTATTAGTTTTTCTCATTTGCATAAAATATTATTCACCTCTATAAAAATATTTTTTAAGTTTTATTTCTAGTGTAAGGTTTAACGAATTGTGCCATCATTAAACCAAAAATTAATAGTGCCACTATTACATAAAACGCGTTTAACAAGCCACCCAGTAATTTTTCAACACTTAAAGCATTAGTTGCGCCCATTAATAATATAATTCCAAATATAGCGGTACCAACAGAAGTATTAAGATTACTATTAGTACTCCTAATTGCGGAAGCATCTGGTTGTTTATCATGACTAATCTGGGAAAACGCTAGGTGAGAACCATGCGGCTTCCACTTTAACAAGACTTAAGGATTCTTTCCCATAATCATCCACCACAATATTTAATTTCCTGCGATATTACTTAATAACTGTTTCCATTTATCCTTTACTTCTAAAGGTTCGCCATGAGCTGGGCAAACCCATTTAAAAGAATATTTACTCATTTTAAGTATGGATTCGTTAAGTGATTTTTCATCAGAATTCCCCATTTTAGGTAGTTTTTTTAGTACTCCATTTGAATTTCTTACAAGATCACCGGCAAATAAAATATCTTTATAGAGAAAGGATACATGGCCAGGGGTATGGCCCGGTGTGGGTATGATTTCTATATCGTCTATTTTCTGATCATTATAAGATTTTATTTTTTCAGGTTTTTTTACTCTCATTAAAAATGATGCTACCTTTTTAATTCCAGGGCGGCTTTTATCGCCTAGAATGTATGGTATATCTTTTTTTGATGCCCAGAGTGTGGCTCCTGTTTCTTTCTGAAGTAATGTGGCGTTTCCTATGTGATCAACGTCATGATGTGTTAATAGAATGTGTTTTATATTTTTTGGTTTGATATTTAAGGATTCAATTTCCTTTAAAATATTCTTAACTTTCCCAGGGTTTCCAGTATCTATTANNATTTTCTTCTATTTTCATAATTTTTACCTCTATTTATAATACTTTTTAATTTTAAAAATTTTAGAGTTGAATGACTAATCACCCATATGAATGAGTAATCATTCGTTACTTATAAAGTTTTTCTTTAAATTAAACTTCATTGGATCTATATAAATCGGAATATGGGTATTTATTGATAAATGGAATTATTGCAGTTTAATATTAGAATTATACTGTAACGGGCTGTTTATACTTGTTGCTATGATTAGTTCAATGTCTTAAGAGTTTTATTTAATACTATCTTGTTTTATCATAGTTAGCTTAATTATTTGACACGATTTATACTTTGTAACCATTTACTTAGAGGTTACGTTTGGTTTATGAGTTTATACATTTCTTGCTATTCAATCAATCAATTCAACTCTCGATCAATAAGTAAAACAAAGTTGGATAAAAAAAATAAGTCAACTATTAAGTTTTGGTTGATCTGTATTGAAAAAATTTAGTTATTTTACGACTATCAGTTAGAATAGTGAAGTAGAATTTTGAACCTTTTCCTAGTTCTGATTCTGCTTCACTATCCCGACAATTAAATAATACAGGCCACACGCTATTGGTCATTAATGAGTAAAAGTCATAAAATAGATAAATTTTTTTAAGAAGATTAAATAACAAGATTTATATAATTTATGAGCGATATGGGTTTTTTAACCTGACATATAGATTTTTGGGGATATTATGATAGAGGGCGCGATATAATTCCACGTAAAGTATTTTTTTCGGTTTTATTATTATTTAGTTTAATAATTATTTTGAATGTGGCTGCGAGTAGTGCAGCAAGTGTTAACCAGACAAATTCTAATATTACGGTATTAAATTCAGGAATACAATCA
>PMMV01000118.1 GCA_003162115.1 Methanobacterium sp. | reverse complement strand
TAAAATTTTTTAACAACACTTATTATTACTTCACAATCGGAATCTGTTTTAAAATTATCATCAAGACCATTTTTCAGTTCTCTAAAGTTGTATATTTCCGCGTTGGCTATTAATACCAGACCATGCTTTTCAATAGGCTGTGAAACATCTGTTCCNNTACATCATGGACAATTTTACCATTAACATAAACTCCTGATCCATCAGGACCTCTATGCTTAATGGTATTGAGCATTTTTATCAGATCATTACCAACATTTTGATCCTGATTAACTACGTTTATGCCTGCTATTCCGCACATAACAGATTCCTAAATTAAGTGATTATTGAAATTTTTTATATTATATAAAAAGAGCTGGAATTGGATAAATAAATTAGTTTTAGAATGTAAATTGGAGATTAATTATAGTTCTACATTGGGGTCTGCATGCGAACCCATACAAGCATCGCAGTTAACCGATATATTATCTTTTTCCTTGTGCAGCTGACACACCACATCTTCTGTTTTTATTTTTCTACATAAGTCACATATTCTTTTTATGATACCACTTTGATTGAGCTTTCCATCCTTAAGATCGATGGCAAATTCTCTAATTAAATCTTGAATATCATCGTTGAATTTAATTCCGTGGCCTCTTTTATCACTTATGTACTGGGATACTGCAGGTTGTGTTATATCAAGTAATTCTGAAATTTCCTTCTGTTTCATGCCCAGGTTCAGGAGTTCTTTAGCAAGCTCCGATCTTATGCTGGGAATAACGTACCATACAACTATTTCACATGGGGGTCTCATTTTATCACATTTTTTCTTTAAATGATTTTATTTTTTTTATAAAAATTTATTCAATGTTATTCAAATTATTTTATCTAGATTTTAGCTTTTTTTAAATTGTTAAATAATCAAAATTTATCAACAAAATAATTATGATGAGTTATGTTCGGTTCAATATATAACAATTGACATATAATTAATTTTTGATTATAATTTAAATTTTATTAATTTGAGAGGCTTTAAATTCCTGCTCCTTCGGTAAATATCTCCTCAATTTCTGATTTTTTTGATAGGAAACCATTGATCTTTACGATATCAGTTGTGATCCCTAGATCTTTGATTTCCTTTTCTAGTTCATCCTGACGTTGTAATATGAGTCTAATAACTTCAGCAATTGGATCTGGTAACTGGCCATGATCAAGGTCTATTGCACATTTACGGGACTCCTGGACTATTCTTCCTGGTATCCCAACTACAGTCGCACCAGGTGGTGATGGTTTTAAAACCACAGATCCAGCACCTATCTTGGAGCAATCTCCTATTTTAATATTACCTATTATTTTAGCACCTGAACCTATTACAACACCATTTCCAATGGTTGGATGGCGTTTCTTTCTTTCGAGGCTTGTTCCTCCTAAAACCACACCCTGGTAAATTAAAACATCTTCCCCTACTTCGGCTGTTTCACCTATTACTACACCCATGCCATGATCTATGAGAACTCTTTTCCCAATCTTGGCCCCGGGATGTATTTCAACACCTGTTAGAAACCTGTTTAATGTTGAAATGAATCTTCCCCAAAATATGTGATTGTGTCTCCAGAACCTATTTGCCAGTCTGTGAAGCCATATAGCATGAAGCCCCGGAGAGCAGAAAATAACCTCTAATGTACTTCTAGCAGCAGGATCTCTTGCAAATACCATTTGTATGTCTTCTCTTATCCTTTCAAACATTCAATCACCATTTTATTAACATCAAAAATTAATTAAAGGGCAGTAATTTTTAAAGAAGCATTATATTTTTGCTTTATATTAAAACCGATTACTGCCCTAATTATATATTCTTTCATTTAATTTACCAATTTCGTATTTTGATTCTTAATTAGTAAAATCCGAGGATTCTGCTGCTGTTTTAAATATATCTTCGAAAACCCAGTCCATACTCAGATATCTCTCTCCAGTATCGGGTAAAATTACAACTATGAGTTTTCCAGCATTTTCTTCCTTTTTGGCAAGTTGAAGTGCTGCATAAGTAGCAGCTCCTGATGATATGCCGGCAAGAATTCCTTCCTCTCTTGCTAGTCTTAAAAGGGTTTTTGCGGCATCTTCATCTGTGACCTGGATTATTTCATCTATTACCTCTGTTTGAAGTACATCTGGTATGAAACCAGGTCCAATACCCTGTATTTTATGCGGTCCTGGACTACCACCTGAAAGCACGGGTGATGTTGCAGGTTCTACAGCTACAGCTTTAAATTTAGGTTTTAGCTCTTTAAGTGCTAGACCAACACCTGTTATGGTTCCACCAGTTCCTGTTCCTGAAACTAATATATCGGCTCTACCATCGGTGTCCCTCCAAATTTCTGCTGCGGTAGTTTCTCTATGAATTTTGGGATTAGCCTGATTTTTAAACTGTTGAGGCATTACTGCACCTGGAATTTCAGAAGCAAGCTCTTCTGCCTTGGCAACAGCGCCCTTCATCCCATTTGCTCCGGGAGTCAACACTATTTCTGCACCCAACAAGGCCAGTAACTTTCTTCGCTCAATTGACATTGTATCGGGCATGGTTAGGATAAGTTTGTATCCTTTGGCTGCGGCAACAAATGCCAAGGCAATTCCAGTGTTTCCGCTTGTAGGTTCAATTAATATTGTATCTTCTTTAATTACCCCTGCTTCTTCGCCAGCCTCTATCATAGCTACTCCTATTCTGTCTTTTACGCTAGAGAGAGGGTTAAAAGATTCAAGTTTAACTACTACTTCTGCTTTCGAGTCTTCGGTTAATTTATTTAACCTTACTAATGGAGTGTTTCCTATAGTTTCGGTTATGTCATTTGCTATTCCCCTTGTTAATTTAGGTATTTTAACCATTTTTTCACCTTCTTTTTATTATTTTAACTTTTTCTCAATATATATAACTATCGTTATATAACAATTGTTAAGTTTTATTTTCATATAAAAAGTTTTCCCTTAAACCTATTAAATACTTTTTAAAAAAAAATTTAATCATGATCTATTCTTGTTTTTTATCAATCAAATTTTTGGATATTTTATCTAATTTTTCATCAATAAATCCAGGCATGATAACAGGTTGAATTCTATTATTAAGCAAATATTGTGAGGCTCCAGGACCAATTTGACTTACCAATACAATATCAACGTCTTTTAAGATATTTATAGTTGATTCAAGCGATCCAGAGGTATGATCTCCTTCATTACATGAGGGTATATTATTTCGGGTTTCTACATATTCGTAATTCTCTTTTCCGTTTATATCAAATATCAGAAACTTTTGAGCATGACCAAAGTGTTGATTTATATATTTGCCATCATTACTTCCAACTGCAACCCTAATTCTCATAAACACCTCTATAAGTCGAATAATTATTAATTAATTTTTAAAATATAAAATATTATATAACAATAGTTATATATACATGATTTCATTAAACAATTTAATCATTAGAATCTAAAATTTATTAAAAT
>PMMV01000133.1 GCA_003162115.1 Methanobacterium sp. | reverse complement strand
GATATGTATCCAACAATTATACCAGCGATTAGAAAACCAAATATTGCAACTGGCAATCCAAGTACAGATCCTACACCCAAAATTGATAAAATCACTGTAATTATAATTGCCAAAATAAAACCTTCAACTATTGCTCCAACACTTACCATATAACCATCTCCATTAAAAAATTATTTAACTAATATCAATTTTATGTACTTCTTTTTCTATTTTAGGCAGTTTAATGGTTAAAACAGAATCTTGGAATTTAGCTGATGCTTCTTTAACCTTTATTTCAGAGGGAAGTTTTATTGTTCTCTTTGTTTCACCGTAACTCCGCTCTTTTTGGATGTAATTAATGTATTCATCTTCACTTTCATCATCAAACTTTGCTATGATATCTATACTTTCTCCTGTAATTCCAATTTCAATGTTCTCCTTTTTCACAGCAGGAAGATCTATTTTTATTATTATACTATCATTGGTTTCCATAATGTCTGCTGGTGGTTTTTGCAGAGCTGTTGTGTAATCAGATAGAGTTTTTCCAACTTCTACTTGCTTAACTTTAATAGAATTCATTATGTCATTCAACAACTTCTCTGCTTGCGTCCTCTTTTTTCCAACATCTTCTTGCATATCATCCGATTTATTCTGGGCATCTTCCTTTATTTGATTTATACTATTACTAACATCCTCTTTTTTATCAGAAACACTTGTTTTTATGTCACCCATTTTATCTTTCATTTCATCTTTATCTACCATTCTATCACCTTCCAAATTTTTTTTATTAATAAAAAAAATAATAATTAAATTTTCAGACATCAAATAGAATTATTGTTTTGAAAATTCTGCCTTTAATTTGTACATTGTCACCAATGCCTTCAATCTTTTAATAGGATATTTTTTTTCGCATGAGCCTATTTCACCCTATAACTTATTATATGTTGGTCTATATTATTATAAATTTCTATATTTTAATCATAAGCTAAGTAATACAAACAATCCTGATTAGATTATATAATAATTGGTACTGTGCATGGAATAATAAAACTCGATATCGTTGACGGACTAAATATAAAAAACAAGAGGTAAACAGAGGTTTATAATTTTTATAAAAAATTATCTAAGTGGTGGATTATCAGTGATTCAAAATAGATGGTTGAAAGATTTATCTTATGATCCCATTGATTCGTTAATAAATTCTAATAATCGTTCTATTGAATATTTTACCAGAAGGGACCTTTTAGATGAATATGTACTTGAAGTGGACTGTCTTTGGGAATTACCTGTTCATAAAAAATTAGTATCAAAACAGAAAGAAGATGGGTCTTGGAAATACCCTTTAGAGAGGGAAAACTGAGATCATCCAAAGATTACAATCAATTGGAAACTTTCAGACAGTTAGGAAACTTGTAGAAAAATATGGATTCAAAAGAAAGCACCCTTCAATAAAAAAGGCAGCTGAATATTTTTTAAATCTCAGCCAGACTTAGCTCCAACTCACTTCGACCCAATAATACCATATTATTTTCCTCATATCATACTTCCAAATTCTAAAAGGGAAGTTGTAAAACTCTATATTTGTATTAAATAGCTATAACTAAGAATACTCTTCTATATTCCATATTTAAATAATATATATCCGTAAGATCCATTTTTTAATGCAGCAATTATATCATTATAAAGTTCATTAGCAGGTAAAGGGGTTGGGTTATTGTCTGAGCGATATGTTTGTATTCCAGCAACTACCGGTTTTCCCATTGCATGTTGTACTATGTATTTGGTTGTTGTAGCGATCCATGCTGTATTTTTTTTGTAATTACCTTTGTATATCATTGGTATTAGAAAATTTAGATATGGAGCTAGTTGACTATAGTCTTGTCCATAATAGTAACTATTTTTATCGCATTCTGGCATCAAGTCTGCTGATAAAAGTATTTGATGTTTCCCAGAAATTTTTTGGTTGTTGATTTTGTTGATACTGTTGGATATCCTTTGAACAAATGAGGTCACAGTTTGGGTTGCATTGGCATATTTATAGGCTGTTCCGGGATAGCGTACATAATCAAGTTGTATTCCTGCCACATTATAATTTTTTGCAATAGAATTTATATCGTTAGCTAATTTATTTACTAATGCATGATTTTTTGCTGGATCAAACCAATTTCCATTTTCTTTGAAGCATACAATCCAAGCATGAACTTTGATGCCTGAACCAGAAAATGCATCTAAAAAAGGCTTCAAAGTACCTTTGGGGTTTTGTTTATTAGTTAATACAAAAATATCGGTTATGCCTGATTTTTTTAGTGCTGCAATGTTGATTTTTTTTAATATACTTGGTCCATTGTTTATCCAGTAACCATGAATTACGTTGTTTGATTGGGTTGCAACATGTTTTGGTGTGGTGTTTATTTTTAATCCTTTTGATGCTAGGATTTTCAGAAATTGTGATATTGGAATTTTTTTGGTACCATAACTTACATACTTTGGTAATCTGCCTTTACTGTTAAAGAATTTTTGAGTCCTTGAAAGCCCATTCTTGATCTGGGCTAAAGTTAAACCTTTTGTGAGTGTAGGAGCTCCTGCTGCTTTTATATTTGAATAAATTGGTGATTGTATTCCATAATCTGATACCGTAACATTAGTATTTGTATGGTTAACACTTGCTGCACTACTTACAGCCACATTCAAAATAATTATT
>PMMV01000012.1 GCA_003162115.1 Methanobacterium sp. | reverse complement strand
TACTCTGGGTGAATTAGTTGTAAGGGCAAGAGAAAAAGGAGTTCAAGTCATGGTTGAAGGTCCTGGTCATGTTCCAATAAACCAGATTCAGGCTAATATCGAGATCCAGAAGACCATCTGCAAAGAAGCCCCGTTCTATGTTTTGGGCCCTCTGGTGACNNAATATTGAAGACGTTAAAGAGGGAGTAATAGCATCTAAAATAGCGGCTGAAGCGGCTGATATTGCAAAGGGAGTTAAAGGTGCCTGGGAACGTGAAATTGAAATGGCAGTTGCAAGAAAGAACTTTGACTGGCAAAAACAGTTTGAACTGGCATTTGACCATGATAAACCTAGAAAATGCAGAGAGCGTAAACCTACTTCTGAACAGGATATGTGTACAATGTGCGGTGAATTTTGTGCACTTAGACTTGTAAGGAATAATATTTAACTTATTAGATTCTCTATTTTTAAGAATTAATTAAATCAAAATTTTTTAATTTTTTCAGAAAATATATATTGTTTGTAACATGCCAAACTATTTNNTTGGTAAATTAGATGAAAAATGTCCTAAATGCGGATGTACTGATAAAGATATATCACGAAAAAGAGACACAGGAACTAATGATGAAGCATTTTACATACCCCATATACCTCAAGGTACGATAGGTGTTATTCGTTGTAGTGATTGCGGACATTTGTTTGAGTACTGTACAAATGAGGAATGTCTTGTTGATATTAAAAAAATCAGTCTTGACAAGAAGAAGTAGAAATTTTTTAAAATAATTTATTTTTATAAATTAAATTTATGAATCCTTAATTTTTCGTCAAAAAGAGTTTTTTAAGGGAAATGTTTGATTTAAACTCTTTTTAATACATTTTGAGCTGTCTATAAAAATATTAATAGAAGCTTCTACATAAAGGAAAACATTGAAATAAAATTTTGCCATGGAGGCTGAAAGATATGGTAATGATGCAGCATGTTGAAGGTCAAGATAAAGGAAAACTAGTTCTTTTTGCATTAAGTACATGTGGTTGGTGTAAAAAAACTAGGGCACTAATTGAAGATCTAGCCGCTAGTTATGATTATGTCTATGTTGATCTGACAAAGGGGAAAGAGAGGGAAGAGATTGTAGAAATGGTTAAAAAATGGAATCCTCAAGTTTCATTCCCTACACTTGTTATAAAAGATGAAAAATGTATAGTAGGGTTTAAAGAGGATGAAATCAGGGAGGCAATTGGATGAGTGACTTTGAAGAGCCAACTCCCAACGAAGTCGATTCATATTACCAGAAAGTAAAAAAAGATGCAGAATCATCCGGATACCACCTCAATGCCGATGTTGAGTTTACTAAAGAACTTTTGAAGAGTATATTAATTAATATAAAGCGTTACGGTTATGAGGCATGTCCTTGTAGGCTCGCTTCAGGGGACAAGAAAGATGACCTAGATTTAATCTGTCCATGCGATTATCGAGATCCCGATCTTGTGGATTACGGTGCATGTTACTGTGGATTGTACATATCAGGTGAGATATTAAGAGGAGAGAAAAAATTACAGTCCATACCAGAGAGAAGACCGTCTCCAGATGAAAGAGAAAAGATGAAGAATGAAATTGGATTTAAGATTTCAACAGAACTTTCAAAACCGGTGTGGCGTTGTAAAGTGTGTGGATATCTTTGTGCAAGGGATAAACCTCCTGAGATATGTCCAATATGCAAGGTTTCAGGTGACAGGTTCGAGAAGTTTATCTAACTTTTTTATTTTATTTAAAGAATTATTTATTTCAATCCCTATAATAATAAAAAATTGAGTTATTTAAATAGGCCTGATTTTATTTAATTATAATTTTTCGTTTTAGAAAGTTACTTTAATTCCTATTAATATTATTTTTATTAATTTAATTAGAACTTGGCAGGTACTAAAAAAAACCTAGAATTAACAAAAACTATTAAATTCTAACTCGGCAAGAATATATAATAACCGATTAAGTTTCAGGATATATGAAAATAGGTCTTTAGTCAATTATTCGCTGTTAAAATGGTTTATTTAATTTATTTCAAAATCTAGGATGGGTAATACTATGAATGGTTCAGAAGTGGAATTGAGTTACAGTAAAATGGTAGATGTATATGAAGCACTGGATTCTACTACTAAGAGACTGGAAAAAACAACTATACTTGCAGAGTTTTTTACTGATATTGGTAAAAAAAATCCCAAACTACTCCCGGTAGTGACTTTACTATCATTAGGTAGGGTATTTCCAACCTGGAGCGAGGAAGAACTTGGAATAGGAACAAAACTCTTAATGAAGGCTATAGCTTTTGTAGTTGGGGTGAAACCAGAGGATGTTGAGGATATGCAGAGAGATGCCGGGGACATAGGACAAGCTGCTCAAAACCTCTTCATGAAAAAAAAGCAGTCAACATTATTTACAAGAACACTAACCATTGAAAAAGTCCACAGCAACCTGGTAAAGATCGCCACCATATCGGGTAGTAAAGCACAGACAAAGAAACTGGAAATACTCAGGGAACTTTTATCATCTGCTTCATCTACTGAAGCTAAATATATCACTAGAACAGTTATAGAAGAGCTTCGGGTTGGTGTTGGGGAAGGTACCATAAGGGACGCTCTTTCACAGGCTTTTGGAGTGGATAAAGAGGTTATAGAGCGAGCTCATATGCTCACAAATGATTTAGGACTTGTTGCTGAAGTTTCAAAGGAAGAAGGAGTCGAAGGACTTAAAAATCTCACTTTAAACCCCGGTAAACCTGTAAAACCAATGCTTGCACAGCTTTCTTCTGGAATATCTACAAGTATCCTTGAAATGGGTTGGGCACTCTGCGAGACCAAGTACGATGGAATTAGGGTTCAAATTCATAGATTAGATAATGAAGTTAATATTTTCACTAGAAGACTTGAAAACATCAGTAATGCAGTTCCAGAAATAGTTGAATATATAAGAAAAGCTCTTCCATCTAAGGATTTCATTGTTGAGGGTGAGATAATAGTTACAAGAGATGGGAAACCTATATCATTTCAATACATTCTTCAAAGGGTCAGGAGAAAATATGATATAGAAAGAATGAGAGAAGAGGTGCCACTTAAATTATACCTATTCGATGTTCTTTACTATAACGAGCCGTTAATTGACGCCCCATTTGAGAAAAGGAGAGAAATACTAGAATCCATAGTAACTGTCAGTGGGGATAAGATTCAACTAAGTAGACAGGTTAAAGTAACACCTGATTCTTTACAGCTTGCAGAGGATCTTTTTAATGAATCTATCAAAGGGGGTCATGAAGGGATAATGATAAAAGATCCACATGCCCCATACATGCCCGGGATAAGGGGTAAAAAAATGCTTAAATTTAAAGCAGAACCCGAGACATTGGATCTTGTAGTTGTTGGAGGGAGTTACGGCCGAGGTAAAAGGGCTCACTTAATAGGTTCTTACTTACTTGCGGCCAGGGATGAGAATAATAAACTTAAAACATTAGCCTACGCAGCTACGGGGTTAGATGATAAAACTCTTTTGGAACTTCATGAATTAGTAGAACCATTAATTACTAGTAAAATAGGTAGACAAGTCAAAATCGCCCCTCATATAATCCTTGAAGTAGCATATAGTGAAATAGTAAAGAGTCCAGAATATGAAAGTGGATATTCTCTCCGTTTCCCCGTTGTAAAAAGGATAAGGGATGATCTGAGTATAGACGACATCGACACAGTTGATAGAATTAATTCCATGTTTAAGGGATCCTAGTAACTATCGAGATTAATGCCTCGTTTTTTTTAAGATATTATTAATTCTCAAATATTTAGAAATTACAGTATTAATTTTAATAGTATTATTATTACATAATAGTTTGTGTTTCAAATTTTTTTTACTCGAATTTGGTGGATTAAATGAATGATAGATGCAATTCAAAATAGCATTTGTTATTTCAATTTTTGGAATAATAGGTATGATAGTCTTCTCAGCAAAATATAAATCTTAACATTTAATGAATTCATAATACTTAAAGTTTGGAATTACTCGATTAATACTCATGTTTAATCCATTCCCAGTCAGACTTCTATGTAAAATCCAATGATACTCGGTATCCTCAGATTAATAACAATACTTATAGCCATTTTTGACATAACTTTTGGATTAAAGATAATAACTTGAAAATACTTGTTAATTTTCCATAAAAATATTTGATACGAAATATATAATAAATTTGGTGATCAAAATGGAAGTAGAAGATATATTAATTACTCATGCGATAGCCCCTGATGAAACGGGAATTGAACCAGAAATAGGATATATTTATGTTAGGTTTCCATTAGATAAAACTTATGAGCCTTCTGCTGATCCAAAAGATATCTTTGAAAGATCTTCAAGATTTGAAAAATACATAAACAACAATGTTAATTTTGAAGTAAATTATAGTGTTGATCCTACTCCAATTTTAGATCAGACAATTTGTGGTCTTCCAACATCAAATAGATGGGAAATAGTGTTTAGTGCACAAATTCCATTAACTAAAGATTATAGCCAAGAAATCAATACTATTGAACAGATTCTTAAAGACTTGATTATTAAAAATTATTCAAAATTCTATTGAACACTCAATAACAAAATAAATGGTTCATGTAATTCCTAACGTAACAAAAAATGCAATGCTAAATGGAAAATAATTATTTGGGGAGTAATTATGTTACATTATATTGGATTAGTAAGTCCGCAACCATGGATAACAATTAAATCATCTGTAAATAAGGATATGGACACATCTGAAACATTAGGATTTTATGATGATGAACTTCCCGAAAAATCTTGTCCTTTAGTAAGAGAAAAATTACAAGAACATTATGGTGCAGATGCTCTGATACATGTTTATTATGAGAAAGACAAAGATCGTGCCGTAATTGAATTAACTAAATATTTTGATAAAAAAGAGGATATATCCATACTAATTTCTAAATTCAAGTCTTCCTTTGAAGAATATTATAATAAAACATTCCACTAGCTGTTAAATCCAAACAAAATGTATTTGGATGTTATCATTTGAATCTGGGTCTAAAATGGAAATAAGATTTATTCAATAGAATAAAAAATTAGAAAAAAAATATTCATGAACTATGAATTGATTTCAAAAAATAAAGAGATTTTTTTTAATTATAAATTATATAACTGGAGTTTATCCTCCAGTCATTAAGCTAACAAGGCCGCCAATTATTAGTAGTATAGCTGCTATCCAAGCATATATATATATAAACGCTGGAATTAATACAATGACGATTGCGATAATAATACCAAGTACTAACATCGCCCCTCCACTCAATTGTACATTTTCCATTATATCATCTCCATATTTTTTTTATTTATTACACCTAATTTCAACTTATTACAGCATATATTTTATATTTATAGATTAATAAATTTTTTGATACATTCTAAATTCCAACGAAATTATTTCGAGCTATCAAAAAGTTACTAGTACGAAATCAAACATAATATAATTAAGGTTCTTTTATTTTGACTAAAAATTTAGGTGTGATACCATTTGTTGATAAAAAAAGAAATTATAGGAAAAGAGGTCGTTGACACTTCTGGAATTGTAATTGGTAAAGTGGAAGATGTGGAAGTAGACTTTGAAACCCAAACATTGGAAGGTTTCATGATTGGAAAAGGTGGAATTTTTGAAGGGCTTGGAAGGTCTAGTAATGGAACTTTAATTCCATACGACATAGTAAAAATAATTGGAGACAAAGTACTCCTTACGAGTGAAATCAACGAATAATAGTTAGGTAAAAATATGGTGGCAATTGATCAAAACGTATTTTATATTGTAATAGCAGCCATAGTAGTTATTGGACTGATAATTGCTCTTATGCAATGGAGACGGGTCAGAGAAGCACAGACTAATGTTAAATTCCTTACAAAACAGGCCGAACTCAAAAAGATAGAACTAGTCGAACGGGACCTAGAATCCAAACGAATGATGAGCGACATAGTACTACCAAAGGATCAGCAGGAAAAATTAACCAATATAAGAGCAACTACTTCTGATCTGATGCACAAGGCAGGATACATCAACAACGAGATAAATGAGAGGATTGACCGTCTTGAAGCAAAGACAGAATATGCAAAACTCCAAAAACTGCTCATGGACATAGAAGAGAAGGAAAAGGAACTCGAAAAGAAAACAAATAAAGCTAAAGGAGGGAAACGTAAATGACTCCATTAGAGTTATTGGCAATACTCGTACTTGCAGGTGCCATTGTGGTTCTACTTTATTTCTATATGCAGGACAATAGGAATCTATCATTTGCGAAAGCACGTTCAGTTACAGTTGACACTGGTGAAAAAGCACGATCTGCTGTTTCGGGTGCAAGTGAAAAGGTAAAAGGTGAAGGTAACGGTATGGGAGGAGTTGGTGAAAAAATGTCTGGAATGGGAGAAAAAGCACGTACAGTAATATCTGGTGTTGGTGAAAAGGTATCAGGTACCAGTGAAAATGCTTCAAGTGAAGGAAGCATGATGGACAGCGTCAGTGAAAAAGTATCGGGAGTAAGTGAAAAGATAAAAGGAACAGCTAAAAGTATTCCAAAAAGCACATCAAAGACTACAGATGACATGTCAAAGAAAATAGACTTATTCTTAAACGATAAAAGTGACCAGCTCATAAAAGACTGGGAACTAGCTACCAAAGACGATATTCTGGACATTGAAAAAAGATACACCAAAGTATCAAGAGATCTAGACACACTTGATAACAGATTCAACGAATACAGAGGATCCACAAACAAAAAACTCAAAAAAATTGAAGAAAGACTAGACAAACTTGAAAGTCCTGAATAATAAGTTTGTAAGACTCAAAATTATATATAAAGATATTTTCAAAAAAATGAATTTCATATTAAATAAAAAAAATGTTCGAGAAAATAATTACTTACATTGGTATTACAGTTTTGGTAGTTGGTGTAGGAATTATATTGGTAATAACTAAATTTAACCGACTATGAATAGATCACTCACAATATTGAGAAATTTTGGTTTGATATACATCATTTAATAAATAATATAACGTATAATTCATTAAAAAATTAATAGAGATGTTTAATTTAGATTTTAGGAGGAATTGGTGTGAATATTGGGGATCCTATTAAAACAACAGTTGAAGAAATCCGTAAAATATTGAATATCGAAAATGTAGTTGGTAAAACCATAGAAACAGATGAACTTTTAATGTTCCCAATTACTAAAATGGGAATGGGATTCGGAGCAGGCATGGGTGAAGGAAAAGGTGCTGAAAACATGGAGGGGGCAGGAGCAGGAGCTGGTGGAGCTGCTGGTGTTGAACCTGTATCTGTGGTTGTTGTCTTTAAGGATGTAAGTGGTCCTGAAGGAGTTAAAGTAATGTCTCTAAAAGCACCAGACCATTTATCAAGAGCTATTGGTGAGATAAGCAACGCTGCCGTTGAAATGATGGACAAGGGAAGCAAAATGATGAAAGAAAAGTGTGATGAGGATAAAGAAAAAAAATAATTTAAGACAAAACTTATGGATTAAATTCAAAAATTCTTCTTTTTTATATTTTTCAAATTCTTCTACTACCTCAGAATAAGTTTTGAAGTACTATAAATGATATTTTTTATAATGGACAAAATTATTTTTGTATTATCTTATGAAATCATTGGGTTTATAAGGAATTTAAAAAAAATAAATAAGTTAATACTGATATTATCCTGCTATTAATGATACAATTCCTGCAATTAGCATTAACTATTGCTACATATAATAACCAAATTGCGAAAGCTGGGAATAGCAGCAAAATAATTAGGAAAATGATTGCAAGGCCCACCAGTGACCCACCACTTGCTTGTTGTGTCTCCACCATTTTTTCACCTCCATAATATTTTAATCATCAATACAACTAATTTTACTTTATTAAAGTATATATTATCCATAATATAATTGAACACTTTAATTTGGGGCATTGTTTATGTATATTGCTTCGTCATATTCGTTTTACTAAATTTGGTTAAGAAGGTCGGAATTAAATAATATTTTTAGAATTTAAAAAAATTATAGAATTTATATCAAAAATTGTATTATTAATTCGCAAATTATTACGTCAATTCTGAGAAAAAAGTATCGCTAACATTAACAGTCTTCTCAGGAGAAATAACACCTAAGGAATACCAGATACAGCAAATCAATCTTGGAATGCTTGATGAAGAAGTTTCTGTTGAAGGTGTAGTTGTTAACATTAAAGAGTCTTCTAAAATACACACATACTTCTTAGAAATAATGGATAACAGTGGGAAAATGAATGTTGTCCTTTTTGATAAAGAAGCTGAGGATTTTGAAAAAAATAATATTAGAATCAATAATCTAATAAAAAGAAGAATTAAAGTTCTAGGCACAGTTACTGAGTATATTGGTGGTTTAGAATTAATATTAAATGATTCAAAATCATTAAAAATTATTGCACAAATTTGATTTCCATTTAAATTCTGATTAATTGAAATTAATCATTCTTAAAGTTAACGTCAATATAATTGATACGTTTAATGATTCACCATGTCCAAGATGTAAACAGAATTGTATGTATATTTTTGAGTCGTATTATTCATAATAAAAACCTTATACTTATTTTATTTATCAAAATTATCATCATTCTTAGGATATTAATTGATGAATCTAATGTATTATTACTCAATTTGTCATCATAAATGAAGATAAAATACTCCGTCATTTGATATTTATTGAAATTGAAAAAATAATCAATTAATATTCTTCAAATTAAAAATAATAGCATATATTTTCATATTACAATAAATTGTGGTTTGTTGGAAGTCAATATTCTGAAACTATAAATTTAATATATTATGCTTCATATCTTAACATATTAAAATATAAATTATAAAAATTGGAGTTATTTTTATGACAATGAAACGATTATTTGGAACATTTGGAGTTAGAAGAATTGTTAATCAGGAATTAACACCAGAATTTGCATCAAAACTAGCAGCAGCTTATGGTACCATTATAAAGGGAACTGTAGCTGTAGGAGGAGATCCAAGGACCTCTACAGAAATGATAAAACATTCTGTTATAGCTGGGCTTTTATCTTCTAGCTGCAAAGTAATTGATCTTGGAATTTTACCAACACCTGCAGTTCAATTTGCAGTTAGAAATTATTATGATGGAGGTGTAATGATAACGGCATCTCACAACCCTCCAAAATACAATGGTTTAAAGTTCGTTGATCAAGATGGTATTGGGATTCATAATGAAATGGAGGAGAAGATCGAGGACATGTACTTCAATGAAAATCCTGACAGAGTATCTTGGAATGAAATTGGAGAGGTTTTCGAAAACCACGGAATTATTGACGAGTATATTGAAAATGTATTCGACCGTGTTGATAGCGATGCTATAAAAAAGGCAAAATTGAAGGTCATTGTTGACTGTGGAAGTGGGGCGGCTTGTTTCACAACTCCATATCTACTTAGAAAGCTTGGATGTGAAGTTACAACCATGAACTGCCAGCCTGATGGATTTTTCCCCGGAAGAAATCCTGAACCTACTTCAGAAAATTTAGAAGAACTCAAGGAAGTAGTAAAGTCCACCAACGCAGATTTAGGAATAGCTCACGATGGTGACGCGGACCGCACAATATGTATAGATGAGAATGGAAATTTTGTTTTCGGTGATAAAACCTTTGCATTGGTTGAAAAATATATGCTAATTGAAAATGGTGGTGGAACAATTGTTACCACAGTTGCAACATCCGCTGCAATATATGACATTGCGGAAGAGTACAAAGGTGAGGTTATTGCTACACGGGTTGGTGATCTTCTAGTTGCAAGGGAACTTAAAGACAGCAAAGGGCTGTTCGGTGGTGAAGAGAATGGTGGCTTAATATTCCCTGATTTTGTTTATGGAAGGGATGCTGCACTTTCAACTGCCAAAATAGTTGAGATAATTGCTAAAGAGAACAAATCCCTTTCAGAATTAATAGAAGAACTTCCAAAATACTATTCTGCCAAGCTCAAAGTTGAATGCCCTGATAATCTTAAGACAGATGTTCTGGAGAAGATTGTTGAGGCCACTTGTGAATACGAGGTTGATACCAAGGATGGTGTAAAAATATTAACAGATGAAGGATGGGTTATTATAAGACCTTCAGGGACTGAACCAATATTCAGATGTTTTGCAGAGGCTGAAAACGAGGAAGATGCAAATAAAATGGCTGAATGGGGGATTTCACTTGTTAAAGAAAATCTAGAGCCATAATTCAATAATCTACTCTTTTTAATATTTTTTTATAAACTTTCAAATTATTTTAATTAAAACAAGGTATTCAAACATAATTAAAATAAAAAATTTATTCAACTCCAAAGTTTAATTAGAATAAAACCCATAAAATTCTGAACAGTAGGCACACATCGGATATTTATCATATTTGTAATGACTTGCATCGTCCTTGTTTATATCAAATTTTTTGAGGCAAAAGTAGCAAGTTTCGATTTTTTTATCATCTTCTTTGCTCGCGCATCCACATTTGCAGGAGTTCTCAAGTTTATTTTCTTCTATTTTAACACCTCATGATCATATTTTGATTAATAAAACTTATTTAGATAACTTATTTAGATAACANNATTATATTCCAATTTTTTTTCAAACTATCAAACATATTGATAAGGAAAAAAATTTTATCGATAAACAATATATTATTTGTCATGAAAGTGAAGGGAAAAAGACACAAAGTGGCATGGGGTATCACCGGTAGCGGTGAAAAGATTTTGGAAACAGTTGAGATTATGGAGGAAATGAAAAAAAAGTATAGAAAAACGTTTGATATTAGAGTTTTCATCTCCAAAGCAGGTGATCAAGTTTTAAAGTATTATAATCTATCAAACACACTTGAAACTATTTTTGATAAAACATGGACAGAAATAAATGCTAATGCACCATTTTTAGCAGGGCAAATTCAACTTGGGAAATTTGATTTCTTGTTGCTTGCACCTGCAACATCCAATACAGTTGCAAAGATATCTCTAAGAATAGCCGATACTTTGCTTACAAATGCTGCTATAATGGGTCAGAAGACGTCTACTCCAATTTACATTATGCCAACAGACTTTAGAGAAGGCACTATAATTACTCAGTTACCTAATGGAAAAGATCTGAAAATTAAAGTTACACACGAAGATGGAAAACACGTAGAGAATGTTTCTAAAATGTCTAACACCTTCGTTTTTGAACACCCCAGTGAGATACCATCTATATTTGAGAAGCATGCTGGTCTCATTAGATAGTTGTGGATAGGAACTGTAATGTTACATTGAGGTTGAAAAGTCCATCATCTTCATTAAGGGTCATATCAGAAATACCCCTGAAGTAGTGGTCGACTTCCCCAGTACCGGCTATATTTACTGTTAATGGTTCCACTTCGTTTATACTTTTGAAAAAATTAGAAATATCCATTAATTCTGATTCAGACCCTTTAAAGCTTACTACAACACTACCACCAGTCCTCGACTGTATAGTAACATGTTTATCATCTACTTCAAGTTTTTCTTCAGTTTTTTTTGAATTTCCTCTGTTTTTTATAAACAGTACATTGGATTCATCCATATTTAACCCACCTTTCAAAGTTATTAATAGTTTTTTAACACAATATATCAATATTATATTATGTATCTTGAGGTATAAACTTTTTTTCTTTTCAAGGTTTAAGTTGATTTAAACATTTATAAAAGAAAATAAACACTAAATAGTGATTTTATTTATCAGAACTTGTATCCAATTTCTCTCAAGAACTTTTTCCTGAATGCAACATCCTCTTCAGTTTCGATATCAACAGGCTTAGATCCATCAATAATTCCAATTATCCCTCTTCCTTGGTCCGTTTCTACAATAAGAACTTCAACTGGATTTGCGGTTGCGCAAAAAAGATTCACAACTTCTGGCACGCTTTTTATACGCTGAGTTACATTAATGGGGAATGCATTTTTTAGAAAAATTAAAAAAGAATGTCCACAACCTATTTCAAGCATTTTTTGACCTGCAAGCTCTACTAAATCAGCACTGTTTCCTGCTGTCCTAACAAGACAGTCCCCTGAAGCTTCAGCAAATGCAACTCCAAATTTAGCACATGGAACCGTGTTGAATATTGCTTCATAAAGATCTTCAACTGTTTTAATGAAATGGCTCTGGCCTAAGATGATATTACATTCATCTGGAACCTCTAATTTAACTACTTTTATTTTGATGTCCATGAAAAAACTCCATTTTTGTTCTAATGTTTTTTATGGTGAACATCCTTTATCTAATTATATTAACTCTAATGATCATTGAAAAGTCACTTTTTTTGCAAAACTACATTATTGTTTGAGCGATCATTATATATATTAGAATTTTTCATAAATTGTCATTAACAATCATTATAAATATACAAAATATTTGAATTTAAAAATGAGAATATTTTTTATAGAACCAAAATTTAAACAAGAGTTTTATCCATTAATTATTATAAGAGGGTTCAACATGAAAGAGAAAATGAAAGAAATTGCTCAACGTATCTCAGAGTTAAGGAAACTTTCTGAAGTCGATACTGAAGAAATAGCAATCTATCTGAATGTACCTGTAGAAACTTATGTAGATTATGAACAGGGAAAAAATGATATTCCTGCAAGTGTACTTTATGAAATTGCCCAGAAATTAAATGTTGATATGGGTCTCCTTCTCACTGGAGAAGAAACAAGGATGCACATATTCACAGTTACAAGGAAAGGTAATGGTATAAGGGTTGAAAGGAGGAAACAGTATAAATACGAAAACCTCGCTGAAAAATTCATACACAAAAAGGCAGAGCCATTTATAGTTACTGTCAAACCAAGTATCGAGCAAGGTAAACCAACAACCAACTCACACCCCGGCCAAGAATTCAATTTTGTTATATCAGGATCACTGAAGATCTACATTCATGATAATGAGATTGTTCTTGAAAAAGGAGATTCAATTTTCTTTGATTCATCTTATGAACATGCAATGGAAGCTTTAAATGGCAAAAAAGCTAAATTTCTAGCTATAATCCTTTAATAACTAAATTTTAGATTAAGTAAATATTAAAAATATTTGATTTGGGGGAAAAGGGGTATAAAGGGGTATTTATTATGGCATCGTTACTAAATAAATTCGTTTCAAAAATTGATTTTGAATCATACGAAGACTTTGAAAAAAATTTCAGGATAATAGTTCCTGAAGAATTTAACTTCGCCTATGACGTGGTTGATGAATATGCGGATAAATATCCCGAAAAAATAGCAATGGTTTGGTGTGATGACAATTCTGATAGGATATTCACCTTCAAGGAGATGAAAATCTACAGCGACAAGGCAGCCAATTTATTCCGAGACTCTGGCATTAAAAAGGGCGAAACTGTAATGCTCACCTTAAAAAGTAGGTACGAATTCTGGTTCTGCCTGCTTGCACTGAACAAGATAGGTGCCATACCCATTCCAGCCACTCACATGCTGAAAGCAAAAGATATAGTCTACAGAATTGAAAGTGCGGATATAAAAATGATAGTCTGTATAGCCGAAGAACAAGTACCTGAATGCGTTGATGAGGCAGAAAAAGATCTTGGGACGAGAAATCTCATAAAAGCAGTAGTTGGAGGGGGAAGAAAAGGATGGATAAACTTCCGTGAAGAACTTGAAATGGCATCAGAAGAATTTGAACGTCCTACAGGGGAAGATTCTACTTGCATTGATGATCCTTCGGTTGTTTACTTTTCATCTGGAACCACCGGACTTCCGAAGATGATACTTCATGACTTCACATATCCTTTGGGACATATTATAACTGCACAGTACTGGCAGAGAGTTGTTGATGATGGTCTACACTACACAGTATCAGATACTGGTTGGGCTAAATGTTTATGGGGTAAAATATACGGACAATGGATATCTGGAAGTGCTGTATTTGTGTATGATTATGATCGATTTGACGCAGGTAAAATGTTAGATAAAGCATCTAAACATGGTGTAACCACATTCTGTGCACCTCCAACAATTTACAGATTTTTGATAAAGGAAGATTTATCAAAGTACAATTTTTCAACATTGGAGTACGCTGTAACAGCAGGAGAGCCGTTAAATCCAGAAGTTTATAATAAATTTTATGAGTTCACTGGATTGAGGTTGATGGAGGGGTTTGGACAGACTGAGACAGTCGTTTGTATAGCCAACTTCCCTTGGATGAAACCAAGGCCAGGGTCAATGGGAAAGCCGGCTCCTGGCTATGATATATTCTTAATGGACAAACATGGAAAAATTTGTGATGTTGGTGAAGAGGGGGAACTGGTTATAAAAACAGTTAATGGGAAACCTCCAGGACTCTTCGGGGGATACTACAAAGATCAAAACAAAACTGATGAAGCATGGCATGATGGATACTACCATACAGGGGACACAGCTTGGAAGGATGAAGATGGATATCTGTGGTTTGTTGGCAGAAATGACGACATAATTAAGAGCTCAGGATACAGAATAGGTCCTTTCGAAGTTGAAAGTGCTGTTATATCCCATCATTCAGTACTTGAATGTGCCATAACAGGCGTTCCTCACCCAATAAGGGGGCAAGTGGTTAAAGCCACCATTGTACTAGCAAAAGGTTATGAACCATCAGAAGAACTAAAGAAAGATATTCAAAACCATGTAAAAAGTGTTACAGCTCCCTACAAATATCCTCGGATAATTGAATTCGTTGATGAACTCCCAAAAACTATCAGCGGCAAAATAAGGCGTATTGAGATAAGGGAAAGGGATGAAGAAGAACAGGGTTAATTTAGATTATTATTAAATACTCGATAATATTTTGATTTTAAGCTTAAAATAATCTGATTAAGTCAAATAAATCGATTAAATCATCTGTGAACCAAATACTTAGATAAATGTTTTAGATCATCTGGAAATAATCGGTTCAAATAAATAAATTTTAAACAAGATTTAAAAAAAACTTATAAGATTTTAAATTGAGAAAGATTGATATTATGTCAGAAAAAAAGGATAAAAAGGAACCATATCCTATAATAAACACTTTAGAGTGTAAAGAATGTGAAAGATGTATTTTAGCATGTAGAAAAGGCGTTTTAAAAATGAGCAGTTCCCTGAACGAAAGAGGATATCACTACGTAGAATACACTGGAAAGGGATGTACTGGCTGTGGGGACTGTTATTATACTTGCCCGGAACCACTTGCAATTGAAGTTCATATACCCAAAAAATCTAAGGATAAAAAAAAGAAAGAGGAGGAGATGGAATGGCAACGCAACTCATTAAAGGAAACACAGCCGTTATAATAGGGGCAATGTACGCAGGATGCGACTGTTATTTTGGATACCCCATAACACCCGCCACGGAAATCCTCCACGAAGCATCTAAATATTTTCCAATGACCGGAAGAAAGTTTGTACAAGCAGAATCAGAAGAAGCGGCCATAAACATGGTTTATGGTGCATCGGCAGCAGGTCATAGGGTTATGACCGCATCATCAGGGCCTGGAATAAGTCTCAAACAGGAGGGAATTTCTTTCCTTGCTGGAGCAGAATTACCATGTGTTATAGTAGATATAATGAGAGCAGGACCTGGATTAGGAAATATTGGACCTGAACAAGCAGATTATACCCAGCTAGTGAAGGGTGGGGGACATGGAAACTACAGGAACATAGTTTTGGCCCCTAATTCAGTTCAAGAAATGTGTGATTTAACCATGAAAGCATTTGAACTTGCAGAAAACTACAGAAATCCAGTTGTGATCTTGGCAGATGGAGTTCTAGGTCAGATGGTTGAACCTTTACAATTTCCAGAAGAAGCTGTAAAACCATCTATTGATACATCATGGGCAGTTTGTGGAAACAGTGAAACCAAGAACAATCTTGTAACATCCATATTTTTAGATTTTGACCAGCTAGAAGATTTTAACTATAAACTACAGGATAAATATCAAGAAATAAAGGAAAAAGAAGTTGAATTTGAGGAATATCTGATGGAAGATGCTGAGATAATCCTTGTTTCATATGGAATAAGCAGCAGAATAGCAAGATCAGCAGTTGAAAAGGCAAGAGAGCATGGAATAAAGGCTGGACTCTTCAGACCCAAAACATTATTCCCATTCCCGGAAGATGCTCTTAAAAAGATCGCCGAAGATAGGGAATGTAAGTTCATATCAGTTGAAATGAGCAATGGACAGATGCTTGAAGACATAGTTCTGGCTATAGGCTGCATTCGTCCAGTGGAACTGGTAAACAGAATGGGTGGAAACCTTGTAGATGTGGAGAATATCACACAGAAAATAATAGAAGTTGCTGGGGGTGAATAGATGTCAAACAAGGTAGAAAATAACGCAGAAAAGGTTTTAGCAAAACCTAAATCAATTCTCAACGAATTTCCACGAAAAGGAGGAAGCGCCCCTACAGCAACACATTATTGCCCAGGATGTGGACATGGAATACTCCATAAACTTATTGGGGAGGCCGTGGATGAATTAGAAATCCAGAATAGGATGGTTATGACTAGTCCTGTGGGCTGTGCAGTTTTTGCCTACTACTACTTTGATTGTGGTCATGTTCAAGTTGCACACGGAAGAGCTCCTGCAGTTGGAACAGGAATATCACGTGCAGAGGATAATGCAGTTGTAATTCTTTACCAGGGAGATGGAGACTTAGCTTCAATAGGATTAAATGAAACTATTCAAGCAGCCAATCGTGGAGAGAAAATGGCAGTTTTCTTCATCAATAATACAGTTTACGGAATGACAGGTGGTCAGATGGCGCCAACCACACTGGTTGGGGAGGTAACTGTAACATGTCCGGAAGGACGAGATCCTCGTTTTACTGGATACCCACTTCACATGAGTGAACTTTTAAACAACCTTAAAGCACCTGTTTTCATTGAAAGAGCTTCACTTTCAGACCCATCTCATATTCGAAAAGCTAAAAGAGCTGTTAAAAAGGCTCTAGAAATACAGCGGGATGGAAAAGGATACGCATTTGTAGAACTTCTATCACCATGTCCTACAAATCTCAGGCAGGATGCAGAAGGTTCTGAAAAGTTTTTAAATGAGCAGATGGAAGTTGAATTCCCACTCGCAAACTTCAGGGACAGAACATCGGAGGTTGAACCTCTATGTCGTGGTGAAAGTGATTTTTCAAAGGAATCCCTTGACAAGATATTTGAAGTTGAAGTTGATAGTGCAATGCAAGCAGTTGATGATCCAGATTTCGAAACCAAAGTGATTAAGATATCTGGTTTTGGAGGACAGGGTGTTCTGAGTATGGGACTTATAATAGCCCAGGCAGCATGCAAAGCAAGACGTTATGTTTCATGGTATCCATCTTACGGACCGGAACAGCGTGGAGGGACTTCAAACTGTACAGTAGTAATATCAGGAGAAATAATAGGATCTCCTGTTGTACACAGACCTGATATTCTTGTAGCCCTTAACAAACCTTCCCTCGAAGAATTCGCTGGGAGAGTTAAAAAAGATGGTGTTATCCTTTACGATTCTGAAATTGGAGAATTTGAAGCACCTGAAGATGTTAAAACAATAAGGGTTCCAGCCTTGAAAATTGCCAAGGAACATGGTGTAGGGAAGGCTGCTAATACAGCAATGCTGGGTGTGCTCATGGCAATTTCAACAGAACTCTCAGAGGAAGTTTTCGAGGATGCAGTCAAACAGGCATTTGCAAAAAAACCTAAAATGGTCTCTATTAACCTTAATGTACTTAAATCTGGTCTTGAATGGGCTAAAAACAATTTAAATAATAAATAATTGGGAATAAGCACCAATTTTTGTTTATTTCTTTTTTTTCACTATTTTTTTTACATATTATAAATTAAAGATCATAATTTTTTAAGATACTTAATGATTTTATGATCAAATAATTTATTGAAGATTAAATATTACCAAAAAAGTTAATTAACTGTTATTCGATAATTGAAGATAAATTAAGTCTTTAATTATATTATAATATCTTAAATATCTTTAATTGGGGTTTAAAACAAAGTTTAAGTAAAACAAACTATAAAATATATATGAAAAAAGAGTTTTTTGATTATTTTAAGGAGGTTTGAAATGTTAATCGATTCATCAAGAAAGGACGTCAGCATAGTTCTTTGTGGGGAAGCTGGTCAGGGTATTCAAACTGTGGAAACTATACTTGTTAAGGCCATAAAAAAAAGTGGTTACAATGTTTTTTCAACCAAAGAATATATGTCCAGAGTTAGAGGAGGTGAAAACTCCACTGAGATTAGAGTATCATCAAATAGAGTGTTTTCATACGTTGATAGAATTGACATACTCCTTGCCTTGAGTGAAGGTGCCATCCCACATCTTGAAAACCGTATAACCTCTAATACCCTCGTGATGGGTGATGAAAAGCATTTAAAATTATTTTCTCAAGATAAATATGATCTACTCAATATAAAACTTCTAGAAATGGCAATTGAAATGGGTGGGGCCATATTTTCAAATGTGATAGCAGCAGGTATTATTGCTTGCATTTTAAACGTTCCTAAATCAGTATTTGAAAGTTGCATCAGTGAAATTTTTTCACGTAAAGGTGAAGAAATAGTAAGAAAGGATACAAATGCGGGTATTAAAGGTTATGAAATAGGAAAAGAACTGGTTGACTCGGGAAGAATAGACATACAAATTGAAAAAAATTCAGAAGTTCTTGAAGAGATACTCTTAGATGGAACAGAAGCTGTTGGATTAGGTTGTATTGCTGGGGGCTGTAAATTTATGGCATCATACCCTATGACACCTTCAACACCATTGCAAGTTTTTATGGCTGCAAATTCTGAGGAATTTGATATGATATTTGAACAGGCCGAAGATGAGATAGCAGCAATCAACATGGCAATAGGAGGATTCTATGCCGGGGCACGTTCAATGGTTGCGACTTCGGGTAGTGGATTTGCACTTATGGAAGAAGCTGTAGGTCTTTCAGGTATGATCGAAACACCTGTAGTAATATATATAGGTCAAAGACCGGGACCTGCAGTTGGACTGCCAACAAGAACCTCACAGGAAGACCTAAATCTAGCGCTCTACTCTGGTCCTGGAGAGTTTCCTAGGATCATATTCGCACCTGGAAATTTTGAAGATGCATTCCTCCTGTCTCAGAAAGCATTTAATCTAGCAGATCGTTATCAAACCCCGGTTTTCATACTCTCAGATCAGTACTTTGCAGATGTTTTCTATAATCAACCAACCTTTGATCTGGAGGGTCTTAAAGTTGAAGATCATATAGTGGAGACCAATTCCAATTATAAAAGGTATGAAATAACAGTTGATGGTATATCACCCCGTGGAATACCTGGATTCGGCGATGGTCTGGTAGTAGTTGATTCTGATGAACACGATGAAATGGGACACTTAACTGAAGACCTTGATATCAGGATTAAAATGGTTGATAAACGCCTTAGAAAGTTGAAAGAAATCGATAAGGAAATTGTACCACCTGAACTATTGGGTGGTAAAGAATACAAAACATTGGTAATTGGATGGGGATCAACCTATGGTCCAATAAAGGAAGCAATGTGCAATCTGAAAGATGATAATATCAGCTTTTTATATTTTAAACAACTATACCCCCTACATCATTCCACAAAAGAATCTCTGATACAAGCTGAAAAGACCATAATATTCGAAAATAATGCACAGGGACAATTTGCAGATTTAATCAAAGTTAAAACAGGATTTGAAATTGATAAAAAAGTATTGAAATATAATGGCATGCCATTTTCAGTTGAAGAAGTTGAAAAGAGTCTGAAAGAATTTACGGAGGGATAAAAATGGATCCTAAAGTATTTGATGTGGAAGGAGCAGACATAGCCTGGTGTCCTGGTTGTGGAGATTATTCTATACTTAAAACAGTTAAGGAGACATTATCTGAGATGGAAATTAATCCACAGGAACTGGTTTTTGTTTCAGGGATAGGACAAGCCGGTAAATTACCTCACTATCTGAAAGCCAATGTTTTTAACGGTCTCCACGGCAGATCATTACCTGTTTCAACTGCAATAAAGGCAGTGAATCCCGAGCTCATTGTTATCAATGTGAGTGGTGATGGGTGTACTTATGGTGAGGGAGGAAACCACTTCATACATAACATCCGAAGGAACCCTGATATCACCAATATTGTGCATAACAACATGGTTTACGGATTGACCAAGGGACAAGCTTCTCCAACAAGTCAAAGGGATTACAGTACACCATTACAGATTAATGGGGTATTTTTAGAACCATTCAATCCATTGGCCATTGCAATTGCCCTAAATGCATCCTTCGTTGCAAGGGCATTTAGTGGAGATATGAAAGAAACCAAAGAAATTCTAAAGAAAGCTATAAAACATAAAGGATATGCTTTAATCGACATATTTCAACCTTGCGTGACTTTCAACAAGGTGAACACATTTCAATGGTTCAAAAATAATACATATTATCTTGATGAATCTCATGATCCATATGATAGGGATGAAGCATTTAAACGTGCTACAGAATCAGATAAATATCCGTTAGGTATATTTTACATGAATTCAGATAATATAACATTTGAAGAAGGTTTAGATGCATACAAGACAGATAAATCACCCCTTTACAAAAGAGATATTGACATGGAGAAGTTAAAGAAACTAATAGATTCAAAGAAGTGATTTAGTAATATATTCCTTAATTCATATTAATAGATGAAAATCATATTATTAACAGGTTTAGCAAATTAGAGGGATTAAATTGGGTAAAATAAGAATTCTATCTTGGAACGTCAACGGAATCAGGGCAGTGCATAAAAAAGGGTTTCTAGAATGGTTTAATAATGAAAAACCAGATATTCTATGTATTCAAGAAACCAAAGCTACGAGAAAACAGTTTCCTAATGATCTAAAATCTGTTGATGGTTACAAGCTGTATATTTCCGAGGCTTCAAAGAAAGGTTACAGTGGAACAGCCACTTACACACGCATAGAACCATTAAATGTTGATTATGGATTTGGGGTTGAAAAATTTGATCTCGAGGGAAGAATTATTATTACAGATTATGGAGAATTCATTTTATTCAACATCTACTTTCCCAATGGTAAAATGTCTCCTGAAAGATTACAGTATAAAATGGATTTCTACGATACTTTTCTTGAATATGCTGATAAATTGAAAGAAAAGGGGAATAACATAGTCGTATGTGGAGATGTGAATACTGCTCATAAAGAAATAGATCTGGCACATCCTAAAGAAAACTCTAAGATTTCTGGATTTCTGCCTGTGGAAAGGGCATGGATGGATAAATTTTTCAATCACGGATATATTGATACTTTCAGGGA
Source organism: Methanobacterium sp. (assembly GCA_003162115.1). Taxonomy (GTDB): domain Archaea; phylum Methanobacteriota; class Methanobacteria; order Methanobacteriales; family Methanobacteriaceae; genus Methanobacterium_B. The sequence continues at coordinate 2,588 of PMMV01000012.1, read as the reverse complement.
GTTCAACAAGGAACCTGAACAGTACACATGGTGGAGTTACCGTACCCGAGCCAGAGACAGAAACGTTGGTTGGAGATTGGATTACTTCTTTGTGAACAAGGAATTCATGGACAGAATTGAGTCTTCGTATATTTTGCATGATGTGATGGGCTCAGACCATTGTCCAGTCGGAATTGAAATAAGGATCGAGGATTAGAAAGATCATAATTGTTTAACATTGCCTGTTTTCACATTCTTTTATTAAGATTAAGAATTTCCAAATATAAAATAAATGCATCCATACAATTTTGATTCTCAATTTTCATATTTATTTATATTCAAAACTTAAAAGTTTTAATTAGATGTAATACTAAGATAAATCACTTAATTATTATGCATCTTTTTTGTATAATCATCGAAAGTTAATTTATAAAAAAAAATTAGAATTGATTCAACAACATCTAGAGGGAATAATATGGGTTATAAAGGATCTTCAAAAAAATTTTTGGATTCATCAGGCATATCAATTGGAGACATCATCAAAATAACAAAAAATGGGACATCTTATCAGGGAATTCTACTTGATAGGGCTGAAGATCCCGATGAGAAACACCTAGTTATAAAACTTGAAAGTGGATATAATGTGGGAATTGATATTGGGAATGCATTAGTAAAACTTTTAAAAAAGGGTGATAAGCCTAAAATAGAACTTCAACCTCTTGATATTGAAAAAGATACTGATAAACCAGATATATCAATAATATCCACAGGCGGAACTGTTGCATCTGTAGTGGATTACAAAACAGGGGCTGTTCATCCCGCATTCACTGCTGATGATCTAGTACGTGCAAACCCAGAACTTCTTGGCCATGCTAACATTAATGGGAAAGCAATTCTCAACATTCTCAGTGAGAATATGAGACCAGATTTCTGGGTAAAAACTGCCCGATCAATAGCAGATGAAATAAATGGAGGTGCTGATGGCGTTGTTGTTGCTCATGGAACCGACACTATGCACTACACGTCAGCTGCACTTAATTTCATGTTAGATTCTCCAGTTCCAGTAGTGGTTACAGGTGCTCAGAGAAGTTCTGACAGGCCATCCTCTGACGCTTTCATGAATCTTATAAGCTCAGTTGTGGCTGCAAAATCTGATATTGCTGAGGTAACTCTGTGTATGCATTCAGAAGAAGATGATTCTTACTGTTATCTTCATCGAGGTACCAAGGTAAGGAAAATGCATACCACACGTAGAGATACTTTCAGAAGCATAAATGCATTGCCAATTGCCAAAATAGAAAAAGGTAATTTGAATCTGATTGATAAAACTTTAGAGTATAGAAAACGGAGTAACAGAAGTATAAAGCTTTATGATGAGCTTGAAAGGAAAGTAGCATTTATAAAGAGTTACCCTGGAATTGAAGCCGATGTAATAGACTATCACATTGACAAGGGATACAAAGGAATGGTGCTGGAAGGAACTGGACTCGGGCACTGTCCTGAAAACTTACTCCCCTCTCTTGAAAGGGCAGAGGATGAAGATATTCCAATTGTAATGACCTCTCAATGTTTTTACGGTTTGGTCAATATGAATGTGTACAGTACGGGTAGAAAAATAATATCTGCTGGAGTGATATCTGGTCTTGATATGTTACCGGAGACAGCTTATGTAAAAATGGTTTGGACCCTTGGACAGACAGACAATATTGAAGAGGTTAAAAAAATCCTACAAACCAATATAGCAGGTGAAATAGGCGACAAGTCGTCTGAAAAATTCTTTTTAAACTAGGATTTATGCTTAATATTAGAGGGGGATATTTATGGATTACGAAAAATTAGGGCTAAAAATGGGTCTTGAGGTGCATCAACAGCTAAATACCGAAAAAAAATTATTCTGTCCTTGTAAATGTGAACTAACAGATAAAAAACCGGATTATACTCTTCTAAGATTGTTGAGACCTACACAAAGCGAACTTGGAAAGATAGACAGGGCAGCCTTTGAAGAGTCTAGAAGAAAATTGAAGTTTATGTATGAATCCTACGACCATGAAACATGTCTTGTAGAAGCTGATGATGAGCCACCACATCCATTGAATAAGGAAGCTCTTGACATAGCTCTAACAATAGCATCACTCCTAAATATGAACATAGTTGATGAATTCCATACAATGAGAAAACAGGTTATTGATGGAAGTAACACCGGAGGTTTCCAGCGTACAGGACTGGTTGCTACTGATGGTCATCTAGAAACAGATTATGGAACCGTTTTAATCGAAAATCTTTGCCTTGAAGAAGATGCTGCAAGACGTATGGCTCAAAAAAAAGGTAATGTAATATTCCGACTCGATAGACTTGGGATTCCACTCTTAGAAGTAACCACAGATCCTTCAATCAAACNNATGCCTAAAATGGTTGAAAATGAAGTTAAAAGGCAAGTTAATCTCATTGAAATAAAAAATGAACTCCAAAAAAGAGATGCAAAAGTTTTAGATGAAATATACAACCTTAACGACATATTCAAAAAAACAGATTCTAAAATAATATCTAGGGCAATTTCAAAGGATGGCAATGTCTTTGCAATAAAATTAGAAGGATTTAAGGGTTTAATA
>PMMV01000097.1 GCA_003162115.1 Methanobacterium sp. | reverse complement strand
TTTGGAATATAAATGGACAGCTATGACAACCGTTTTCATAGCCACTTTAATTGGAAGTATAAATATGATGATCATTCTAATCGCCATTCCCTCCATCTTTAACGGTATCCATATTAATCCATTGAATTCCTTCCCATATCTNNTTAGAAATTATAATTTTCAGGATGATCCAAGCTGTAGGTGGTGCACTTTTCATGGCGAATAGTGCCGCGATACTTTCAGATGCATTCCCATCCGATGAAAGAGGAAAAGCTTTAGGTATAAATACGGTTGCAGGAATGTCCGGAAATATCCTAGGCTTAGTACTGGGAGGTATACTAGCAATATTTAATTGGAGATATATATTCCTCGTCAGTGTACCATTCGGACTCATCGGAACCATTCTATCCTATTATAAACTAAAAGAACTATCTATTAAAGCTATAAAAACTAAACTAGATATATGGNNAATCCCATGGGATGGAACAACCCTTGGGTAATAGCCTCTATGAGTCTAGGATTAATTTCACTAATCTTATTCCCAATTATTGAAACTCGAGTGGAATCACCTATGTTCAACTTGAATTTGTTTAAAATTAAAAGTTTTACTTTTGGAATACTAGCAACTTTACTAAGTGGATTAGCTCGAGGTGGTGCGATGATCCTGATCATAATACTATTACAGGGCATTTGGCTACCATTACATGGTTACAGTTATGCATCCACTCCATTTTGGGCAGGTGTTTATTTGATGCCTTTAATAATTGGAATGATCGTTATGGCTCCGATTTCGGGTATATTATCCGATAAATATGGACCTAGATGGATAGCCACCACAGGAATGGCTCTTGTTACATTATCCTTCCTATTACTAATAGCAATACCCTCCAACTTCAGTTACCTAGAACTTGGTTTGATTTTACTGGTGATGGGAATTGGAAATGGAATGTTCGGCTCTCCTAACAATGCCTCCATAATGAATTCAGTATCAGCAGAAGATAGAGGTGTTGCCTCCGGTATGATGTTTACCATGTTCAACACTGCTACGCCCGCTAGTATAGCTATATTCTTCACCATAGTTGTAATAGGATTAACTCAAAGATTTCCTGAAGCTATGACCTCTTCTCTAGCCAGTATAGGTGCTGTACAATTGGCACCCATAATTAGTAATATTCCACCAACTGGAGCTTTATTTTCAGCTTTATTAGGTTACAATCCGGTAGCTGGAATATTATCTACTTTACCAGCACCTCTTGTAGCACTTATACCTCATTCAACATTAAACACCTTAACCAGCACCACGTGGTTCGCATCAACCTTTGAAAATGCGTTTATACCATCATTAAAGATATCATTCTACATTGCAGCAATAATATCCGCAATAGCAGCCATACTATCAGCACTACGAGGAGAAAAATATATACACAACGATGAACCACTCAAAACAGCTTCAAAAGCTGATTTAAACCCATCTACATTAGAATCAAAGGAAAAATAATTTATCATATAAATGGGATCTAAAGTTCTCAGAAATATTTTTTCTTTTATTTTTTTTTAAATTTTGTTTTTTTATTTGACCGTCATCAAAAATATAAACTATTGACTTTGAAATAGTATTTTGCCTGCACACTATCAACGAATTAATAGAGAAAAAAAATATTGCGAAGTTCTGGATAACCATATTCGGGCTTAACGAAGTAAATCTTCTATGGGTGCCTATAATTTGGTCATTATACATGCATTAAATATACGCCTCAGTTAAAAGAATAAGTTGATCTAAACCGGTAAAATAAAAAATTTTAAAAAAATATAATATTAATCTTCAAATGACATTACATAATCAAATAATTCAGGATATTTTGATCTAAATATTCCAGGATCTAATTCGATTTGTTTATTTATCATTTGTATAGACTCTTTAGATAGAGTTTGTCGAATTCCTTTTACTATTGCATTCTGTTCATCTCTCACCATATCTTGAACACTTTTAAATCCTTGAATCTCTTCCATAGGATCTAAATCTGCTCTGATTTGAACCTCCAAAGCTTTTTTCATTTCCTCTAAATGTTCAATTAGATCTGGATCAACGTTTTCTTGAGTTTTTAGAATATCAATATGGTTCTTTATATCTTCAATTTTTGGAAGTGAATATCTCTCTTTTTCCATTCTTTTGTATATATCCGGTAATCCTATTCTTACTGGAGAACAACAATCATTTAGGCCTGTAGGTTCTTTTAGTAAGGAATTTTTAGTTTCTAGTATATTAAATTCTTTTGGAAATCTTTTTTTAGTTTCTTCATCCATTTTAAATCACAACAGTTTTAGATTCAGTTTGTTTTAACTTTGATCATAACATTGGATTAACTCTTCCATTTCACCCAACTAAAATTAAATTATCAGCATTAATTTTTAATCAATACTCCCCTATTCATAGAAGTAAACATTGCAAACCAGGATTATACCCAAATTACGTTTGGGAACTTGGAAAGTTTATCAAAAAAAAAATAGATCTAAAAATAAAGTTCAATTTCTAATTCGAAGTGTCGATGGGTCATACCTTGATTGAGATATATTAAATAATCTTAGTGTATAATAAATATACTACTCCCAATTAGAAGTAAATTACAAAACATTACATTTTTGTTTTGAATAATAATTTACTGATCATTCATATCATCTAATTCAAGACCATAATTGTGACATGTTTTGTTTTTAACATTTAATTATCTCTTTTTTAACAAATTTTCATACAGTCAATTATATCATCCTAGATTAACAATAGTTATATAATGGATTTTGTTTTTTTTAAATTTAGGGGGATATAAAAAAAAATGAGCGTTAAAGAAGATATACGAGCGCAGATAATTGGGGAACTTGCTGGGGCCAAGTTTCCAATAGAAACGCCTGAAAAACTTTTAGGATCCTTTCCAGATGGTGGGCAAACCACATGCAGATCTGGTGATGTTGTATTAACCGTAGAAGATGCTGGTAAAATCATTAAACCTAATGACTTTCCATTTAAATCAGCAAAAGAAGTGGCAAATGTAATAGTAGATAGAGCAGGTTTATAAAACCTTATATCTTTTCATTAATCCATTTTTTTACTAATTTCTTCCCACGAGAGGTGATGTTTACTTCAAAGGCCATCTAAATATGGGTCAATTTTTATATATCTTTCATCATCTAGATAATTAGTAATAGTAACTAATTCGCCAGGTTTAACATCGAATTTTTCTTTTTTCAAATCATAGTTATCTTACCTGATAAATTGGATTTTTTTTTATTTGATTCATATATAATTTTCAAGATTTTTTTCATGTTCTTCATCCATTTAAATCCCTTTAAAGTAATATTATCCATTTAATGGTATATTAATTCTTCATTTAAATAGAGTATTTCCAACTTAAAGGGAGAATAGGGTCAGGATATTAAATAAAGTCAATTAAATTACCTAAACCTAGGATTTTTGGTTTCTTCTTCTGAATATTTTTTNNGGGAACTGTATGAGAAATTTTCTTAATCTATCAATATCTTCACTCTTTGGTAGATTTTCTTTATTTGATAAACTTGCCTTATTCTTTAATTCGGGTTCGCAGATCATTTTGCCATCACTATTTTTTTTAATAACAAATTCAACGTCCTCTGGTTTAACATCATTGCGTTCTGCTACCATTAAAAACCATTTTAGGCCTTCATCTCTCCATTCATGCCATTCTGATGGGTTAACCCAATGTTTAATAAAAGATTCTAATTTATCTATCTGTTCTTTTGGTATTTTCATAGTACTCCCTTTCTAACTATTATAAATCTTCATGAGTGTTGATTTTACATTTTCTTTAGTGGAAACCATTTCAAATCCCATCCTCAAAGATGATATGTTCTTCAATTTCATAATATGTTCTAATAGTGTCATTTGGTGTTTTTAAACTGTTAGTTAGTTCTTGTTTTCTTTTTTCTGCTTCTATTTTGGTTGAATGTATTTCGAATATATACGGACATCCATTTGAATGTAAATCGGAATATGCCATGATTACATAACACAATTTCATTTTCAAAATCCCCTGATTTTATAAGGACTAACAATTTCAATTTATTAAGATTTTATTTAATTTCTAACAAAAAATTGGACTAAATAATGTAATTTATATCTATTATATTATTTTTGAGGGTTTATTATATGAAAAATCATTACATTTCTGTTCCAAACTTGATATAAATTATAATTTTATATTAACATCTAAATTTAACTTTCCCCTAAAAAATTTGTTCTCAAATAAAATCGAAGATTTTTTTAGCAATAACAAAAAGTTTTCAATAACTTCCCCAAATTTCCGAGGTTGGTTAATGGAGCTGATTTTTTAAAAATAAGATTCAAAACTAATTAAAATAATTGAGAAAAGTTTGAATAATTAATTCTTATTATTTAAATTGATAAAATTTTGTATAAAAGTATTAATAGATGTGTGTATTGTTCTGTTGTGGGGGCAGATAAAAGGGTTTGGGGAGGTTCCCTAAAATTGGGGAGGTTCCCTAAAATATTCTTATTTTATACATTTATTCAGAAAAATAGAATAATTGATATAATTTGTTTTACACTTGCAATACATGACTG
>PMMV01000034.1:1887-7899 GCA_003162115.1 Methanobacterium sp. | reverse complement strand
ATAAATAATGAGAATTATAAAGGAAGAGTGAAATTCCAAACTGCCAACGCAATGGAACTTCCATACGATGATGAGTCCTTTGATGCATGTATTTTACAAGCATTTCTAACTACTGTAATCTCACTTGGAGATAGAAGAAAGGTTTTATCCGAGGCTTACCGTTTGTTGAAGGAGAATGGTATTTTATACCTGGCTGACTTTGGACAGAACTCGGAAAACTCTCTCTACAGAGAAAGATACAGGAGGGATTATCCTTTAACAGAAGAATTTGGAACTTTTATAGTTACTGACGACGTAAAAAATCGTGGAAAAGAATTATTCAGAGTACATCACTACACCAAGGAAGAATTACTCGAACTGGTAAAACAAGATTTCAGAGTTGAAAACTTTCACGAAACCATATTTACCACATTTCATGGTAACAGAACCAGGGGTTACATTATAATCGCCAGAAAGGAACCATGACATCAATAAAAATATAGTAATTGAATTTATTCAAATTAAACTATAATTAAAACTAAATCTTATAAGGATACAATGTGGGACAGAAAATATCTTCAGACAATACTCAAAAGAATCGATGGTCGAAGTTACAAGGCTTACAATGATATTAAGGGAATTTACGATTTTGGATTTTTTACCCTCCACATCGACCATGTTCAGCGGGATCCCTTTGCTGGCCCATCACTTTTAAGGGTTGAAGTAGGTGAAAGGTCCTTATTTCCACTTGAAATCATTGAAAATCACCATCAGAGGGTTGTTGTTTCAGATTTCATTGCCAGGGTTTTCAATGGATCAATAAAAAGGCATGGAAAAATTAGAAGTGGAAGCGGTAAAAGCGGAGTTATACAGATTGATAGCGGAGGACAGGAAGTATTAGAACGGAGCTGTGTTAATATCAAGCCTGCGAAGCTTGAGGTAAGATTCTCCATGGGACTTCCAGCAAGGGGTAGAAGGGTAATGGGTATCGAAGCTTCAAGATTATTCTTTGAAGTTCTTCCAAATCTGGTTAATGACGCGTGTTTCTATAAAAATCTTAACAAAGAACTTTTAAAAGAAGAAGTTGAGCTTTATGAAGACGTAAACTTTTTAAGAGCCCAGCTTAAACCATTGGGGTTGGTTGCATTTGTTAAAGACGGTTCCATACTTCCAAGGGAGAGTGGTGTTTCAGAAAAACCCATGGACAATTCAGTTCATTTTAAAACACCCAAATCTCTTTCATTAACTATTGAAACCCCCAATCACGGGCCTGTTACGGGGATGGGTATTCCTGTTGGGGTTACATTAATTGTTGGTGGGGGGTATCATGGCAAGTCGACACTGCTCAAGGCAATTGAAAGGGGTGTATACAATCATGTATATAGGGATGGAAGGGAATGGGTTGTAACGGATCCAACAGCAGTTAAGATCAGGGCGGAAGATGGTAGGAGAATAGAGAATGTTGACATCAGTTCATTTATACACGATCCTCCCATGGATAAGAACACAGTTAACTTCTCAACTGAGAATGCATCTGGTTCAACTTCACAAGCAGCAAATATTATCGAAGCCCTTGAAGCCGGAACTGAACTTTTACTGTTCGACGAAGATACTTCTGCAACTAACTTCATGATAAGAGATGAAAGAATGCAGCGCCTGGTTTCAAAAGAAAAAGAACCAATAACACCCTTTATCGATAGGGTCAGAGAGCTTTACACAGAACTGAATACATCCACAGTGATTGTGATGGGTGGATCTGGCGATTACTTTGAAGTTGCAGACACGGTATTGATGATGGACAATTATCTCCCTGAAGACGCCACCATAGCAGCAATGAAGGTTAAAGATGAACTTCCAATAAACAGGATGAGGGAAGTTAATTTTAAATTAAAATTTAAAAAGAGATATCCTATATCAAAAAGTATTAAACCATATAAGGGTCGTAAACTAAAGCTTGATGTACGTGGAAGATTCACCATACTTATAGGGCTTGAGAGAATAGATCTCTCTCAAGTTGAGCAGTTAGTTGACACCAGCCAGACACGTGCGATAGGCTTTGCAATTAATTATACATCCAAGGTTCATATGGATGGTAAAAGATCTATGAGGGATATTTTAGACATGGTTAATAGGGACATCAAAGAAAATGGACTGGATATTTTAGCCCCAAAAGGACGCAAATATCCTAATAACCTTGCAAAACCAAGAATATATGAAGTTTCAGCTGCTTTAAATAGGCTCAGGACATTAGAAACGATGAAATATTAATTATTATCACTTAAGGGTTTAATTCCTTGAATCTTCCAGTTTTAATCATTAAATTCTTTAAAGATGTATAATTTTCCTTTTTTAGGGCATATACCTCTTTTTTTCCATTATAAACAAAACTGAACCGTGTTATTGGATGTCCGAATACAATTTTTTCCATTTTATTGAGACTGTACTTTTTTACCTTACCGGTTCTTCTGGTTCTGAAAAAATTTTTTCTGTACTCTATCAGCGATTCTCTAGTTAATTCTATATCATAAAATTCATCTTCAAGAAATAGAACTGTTTCATTAAGATCCTTATCACATATGATGCAGTTATCTGCATCTTCAGGGTTTCCAACACCACAGCTGGGACATATCCTATCTAAATATATTCCAAGATTGTTTCCATCATCCAACGACATATTGTATCACCACGATATTCATGGATCAGTTATTGTTATCTGTGTTGAATTGTATAATCAATTTATGGTGTATAGGTTTAGGATCGACCTAGAATAGATGATACAAATTACACAGCGTATAAAATAATGTTGTTAAAATAATAAAAACTTACGATGGTGTCTAAATGCCCTATATGATATGCAAAAAATGCGATATTTACTATGAACTAGCCGATGAAAATGCAGAAAAGGATTTGAAAATCTGTCAATGCGGTTACAAAATGAAATACTATGAAAAGTTGGAGGACTACCTAAGCTCAGTGGAATGCAACGTCACTGGAACTTCTATTGATGTAATGGACAGATTGATAATGGATTATGAATCTGCAGTTTCCAGAATAATACTTCAATGCTTATTAGAAATTCCAATTGGTCTCGGTGTTAAACGTTTCATGCTTGTTTTAAAGGGGAATAACTCTCCATTTATATTGAAATACAAGCTTGACAAACTTAAAACATACGCTATGCTATCAAATTTCTCAGAAGAACATTTAAGAATAATAATAGATTCTATTACTGATAAAGGTTTCATAAAATCAGAATATATATCTCAGTATGATGGATCAAATCTTAAATTAACAGAAAAAGGTAAAGTTTTCTTAAATATAGATAACAACAGTCCAATAGGGTTTATTAAGAAAATAATCTAATATTAATCCAAGAAAAGAATGTTATTTTTATTTAAATATTTTTTAATTAGAGTGCGCAAATATCATCGGGTATTTCTCTAAGAGAAATAAGCACCTTCATAATACACAGTATCGTTAGAATAATGAGTATCATGAATCCCGATATTAAAGATCCTAAAAAGCCAGTTAAGAAAACTAGTGCAATGACTAGGTAGTATGGAATTCTGAATATCATCAGTAACCTACTTTTACAATCATTCCATTTAAATGAGGAAAGAAATATCAGACTGAGGGATAGAAGGGCTATTGAAAGTGATATACAGAGTATCCAAGTATCGGAGCCGGATAAGTCGCTCCCAAATGGTAGACTGATCACGTGTCTTATTCCGGCAGCAGTTCCAACAATTCCTAAAAGCAGCGGGAAATGTGAATAAAGCCAAAGCTGATACTTAGCTATCTGATCTCCCCGTTCCTGTACTCTTGCTTCAGCTCCTCCTGCTTCATCAAAGTAACCCCACCAAATAGTGAATGATATAACAAGTGCCATTAAACCGATAATACTTGTATAAAGATTGAGGCCAACATTAGTAATTGCAAACACAACGCTAACAATAGCCTCTCCTATTACAATTATGGTGAAAAGACCAAATCTTTCAGGTAAATGTGTTGGGTGTGGGGGAAAATTGATATGTATTTCACCAGCAGTGAACGGTGTAAGGAAATCGACTAATAAAGCAATTCCCCAAAGAATAAAACGCAAAGGAGGCGGTACAAATGCAGATGACAACCATATCAAAGCAGCAATACCAAAACCTGTACTATAACGATTTGTCAAAGGACGAGCATCAGGCAAATGTCTCCCGACCCTGATATACTCTGCAACCAATATAAACCTCAAAACTGCATAAGAAACTGCAAAACCTGCTCCTGTGGTTGTTAAAGCAGTTTTAACATTTATTGCCAAGTATGCTACCACCACCATCTGCGCCATGGTTAGAACTCTGTTAAAAATATCGTCGGTACCGAAATGGTCTAAATAAAAAGTATGACCACACCAACCCCACCATATAGCAAAAAACAGAGGTAAAGATTCTAAAAAAGTAATTGGGGAGTAGTTTCCGCTTAAATTAGTGGCAATCTGTGATATGGCTGCTACAAATATGAGGTCGAACAAGAGTTCAAGCCAATCTGCATGCTTCTCTAAACTCTGATCCTCACAAGATCGCAAAGTAGGCAGCACAATAAAATCCTTTCTAAGCTTCATGTATTCCCCCAAAATAATGGATAATAATTTTTTTGTAATACAAACATATTAAATATTTAATCAATCTTCCCAATTATTATTAGAATTAAATATTTCAACTTAAAATCATAAGATTTGGAATAAATCATTAAAACCTAGTAGAACTATACAAAAAAATTATTAATTTCCATTATTGTTTAAAAAAAAGAATAGTTAGATCAGTCCAATGTAAAGGGTTCCAATACCAACAATAAAACACAATAATGCTGTGATGTATGTGGATGTTTTGGTACCTTCCATTAACCGGGTTGTACTGTAAAGTAAAAGTGGAACAAGTAATAACAGTACAATAGACCCTGCAACATAAAATATGCGCATTAGTAACCTCCAATAATTGTGATATTCGAATATATTTTTTTTATTTAACTTCTTATTATATACGATTAAGTTAATTTGATTCTATTATAATAAGCCATGCAAGAATGATCTACATTCTCTTAGTAATAAATTGATAATAATAGAATTAACATAATTATGTATGGTGATATTGAATGGAAATTTTATCGAACATACATATGATCGATGGGATTAATGCAAACAGTTATCTGCTTTTAGGAGACAAAATAACACTCGTAGATACAGGAATGCCCGGAAGCCAGGAAAAAATCTTAAATTACCTTCAAAACATGCTTAAAAGTAAACCTGAGGATATCAAAACTATAGTTATTACTCATCACCATATTGATCATACAGGAAGTTTATACGAACTGAAAAAAGTTACAAATGCCGATGTGGCGGCCTTTAAAGATGAAGTGGATTATATTTCTGGAAAAAAACCAGCATCTGGCCCATTTTATATGAGAATTGGTAGCAGATTAATGTCATTTTTAACAAGTTACAACAAAGTTGAACCAGATATAATTCTCAAAGAAGATGATGTTGTAGAGGGTTACAGGGTTATCCACACCCCCGGCCACACACCAGGAAGTATTTCCCTTTATAATCCTGACAATCGTGTTATTATTGTTGGAGATACACTCAGATTCAATGGAGAAAAGGTAAATGGACCTCCATCCATGTTAATAGAAGATCATGAAGCTCTTAAAAAATCCGTTGAAAAGATTTCAAAACTTGATTGTGAAGTAATGCTATCTGGACATGGAAAACCTATCCCCGAAAATGCATCCGAACTGATAAAGGAGTATTACAAGACGTTATGATCTAAATAAATGCGGAAAAGAATTCGATATANNGTGGAGGAAATGAAATGGATGTTGTTGAAGCTTTGAATTCTCGTTTTACATGCAGGGCATTTAAAGAGGATCCTGTAAGCAGGGAGACAGTATTAAAAATAATGGAAGAAGCAACCCGTTCACCTTCATGGGCCAATACACAGCCATGGGAAATTTTTGTTGCAGGTGGAGAAGTATTAGAAAAGATTAGAAGAG
>PMMV01000034.1:0-1785 GCA_003162115.1 Methanobacterium sp. | reverse complement strand
GTTAATCTAGTTGCTTATCCCAAGATAATTCGAAAAGAAATGGAGATTCAAGATGAACTAATAGTAGTATTTGGAATTGCAATGGGCCTCAGTGATAGCAAAAGCCCACATAATACATTTAAAAGTACAAGACGTCCATTAAACGAAGTTGTACGTTTGAAAGGAGTCTAGGATTTATAAAAAAAAATGAATATATTTTTAAAAAAAATTTAGGGGAGGATATTATGGATGTATCTAAAGCTATAGAAGTTAGAAGAAGTATCAGAAAGTATAAAAATACCGAAGTTGAAGATGAAAAGATAGAAAAAATATTGGAATCAGCGAGAATAGCACCATCAGCAGCAAATCGTCAGAAATGGAAATTTCTGGTTGTTAAAGATGATGCCACAAGGGGAAAATTGGTAAATGCTTGCCACGGACAAAAATTGGTTGCAGAAGCTCCTGTATTAATAGTTGCATGTTCAACAGAGTCTGATACAATCATGCCCTGTGGACAGTATGCTTACACTGTAGATCTATCTATTGCTCTGTCTTTTATGATACTCCAGGCAACAGAACTTGAACTTGGAACCTGCTGGTTAGGTGCGTACGATGAAAACTTAGTAAAAACTATTCTGGGCATCCCAGACGATATCAGAATTGTTGGAATAATCTCGTTAGGATATGCAGATGAGAAACCGGCTGCTCGACCTCGTAAAACCATTGAAGAAATTGTTGTGCATGAAAAGTGGGGATAAAATAAAAAAAATTTAAGAAAAGAAATAGAGAATCACTTCTCTATTTAATTTATTATGATTTTGCCTTTGCCTGTTCTAAAATTTTGTTCACTAAAATGGTAATATCACCATTTTGCTGATACCAGAATTTATATCCATTATTTAGTAGTAACTGGGCGGGATAATCTATACCATCAGTTTCTAATAATTTGGTAGGATATATTTTTCCATTTACGTATCCTGCTCCAGGTTCGAATACACCATCTTTGTTTGTGTCAACAAAATTGGGGAATTCTCCAGGTTTGGATGAGTTGAATAATGGAGTAAATGTATCGTCGTGAGCCCTTGGTAGAAATGCTAGATTAGCAATGTTTGTTGCTGTGTTTATCCAGATAGAATACACAGTTCTTTTGCCTACTAAATTTTTGTAATATTTTTGGGTCATTTCCCATATTGTTCCGGCACATGCACCACCGTATATATCAATTATTAATGCATTCTGTGGAACGGAACTGTCACTAATTACACTGTAATGAGAATTTGGACCTAAACCATAATTAACTGCATAGATTCCCTTTGAAGCTAAACCAACCACCAATTTGTTAATTCTTGCATTATCAGTGGCTTTATTTATAATATTGTCGCTGGTAATGTAAACTGGCGTTTTATCGACAACACTCCTGATGTTGACTTTTGTTGGGCTGTATTTGACGTTGTTGGTTTCAATGGTTTCTTTTATTAATTTTGTGCTGTCTGCGTATGCTCTTATAAAATAACTGGTGCTTTTTGTGTTGGCGGGTACGATTAATTTGGTGTTTTGGTGGTTGCTGGCTCTTGGACCTAGGGAAGTTATGTATCTGTGTCCTATGTAGATGTTTGTGCTGGTTGAACTTTTTTTCAGGTAGTAATTTACCCAGAAACCTGCAGTAGCACTATTTCCCTGATTTTTAATGGTGTTTGAGACTATTATTGTTTTTCCTTTGAGTCCCCATAGTGGAGCAGTAACTTCAGTTACTATTAGATCGCGCTTAGCACTTTGTATATTGATTTTTGTTGGGCTGTATTTGAC
>PMMV01000006.1 GCA_003162115.1 Methanobacterium sp. | reverse complement strand
GGTATCAGCTACATTTACAACTGGGTGGGTCCACATATCGCACCTAACATGGTTACAAATGTTGTATTTGATTGGAGAGGATATGATACTCTTGGAGAAGCTTTAATACTTGTTACAGCTGTTATTGTAACTCTTCTGGTCTTTGGAAGAGGACAAGTAGATCTTGGAGGTGATGATTAATGAGTACAATACTCAAAATAATTGCATTCCCTGCATCTGTCATATTAATTTGTTATGGTGCTCTCACAATACTCGGAGGTCACATAACACCGGGAGGAGGATTTCAGGGAGGGGCAATCATGGCCTCTGGAATAATATTCTGTCTCGTTGTTTACGGACTGGATGATAGTCCAATAAAGTTTACAGACAATTTCATGGCTTCTATTGAAAGTATAGGGGCACTTGGATATGTATTTCTGGGACTTGCAGGACTGTTTACAACAGGATTTTTCATGTACAATCTAGGTGTGGACCTTTATCATATTGTCCCGCCAAACATTGTGAATATATTTGACTACCCCGATCCACTACATGCAGGTATAATCCCATACCTTAACTTTGTGGTCGGTCTGAAAGTTTTAGTAGGATTAAGTGCCGTTGTAATAACATTCTTAGAAAGTGAAAAGCTAATGAAGGATATGGAGAGTAAATAAGATGGTTTACATTGGCCCTGTAATTGTAGGATTTATAATAGGATTCATAATTGGGACTAGAATTAAACCCAACATTGGAAGTAATTTAAAATTTCCTGCATCGGTATACGTTTTGCTGGCAATAGTCATAATATTCATAGCCTATCAGCAGGGTCCATTCCCTTGGTATACTGATTCTGTATTTGCCAATGGTTTGATATCAGCATTTGCAGGAATTGTAATTGGAAAACTTACATTTGGAAGAGGATAAATTAAAATGATTATTATCAAGAATAAATCATATAAAACATCATTAAAATTTAGAAGGTAAAGGTCATGTTCCTGTCAACTAAGAAATGTGAAGGCATTGGAAAGTGCGTTGAAGAATGTCCAACACAGGCAATAAGAATCATTGAGGGTAAGGCATTCAGCTGCATCACCTGCGGTACATGTGCGGAGGCCTGTCCCAACAGTGCCATTGTCAAGAATAAATACGGTGGTTTTGTTGTAGACAGAGCTAAATGCAATGCTTGCGGTGTTTGTGAAATGACCTGTCCAGTCAACAACATAAAAATTGAGGATGGAGTGGTAATGGGCATATGTGCTAGGTGTGGAATATGCGTTGACGCCTGCCCAATTAATGCAAGGGCTGATGCACAGGATGTCATAGAAGATAGACAACTGAAGTTCCTCGAGTCACTTAACCTAACAATTCAGCCTGGTTCAAGGGTTCAAAAGGAAGAGAAAAATGTTACAAGGATCAACATATGCACAGATCCTGAAGAATGCACCATTTGTGGAAGATGTGAATATTACTGTCCAACCGGTGCTATAATGGTTGATACAGACTCAGAAGGCAAATGTACAGAATGTCGTATTTGTGAAGATGTCTGTCCAGTAGGGGCAATAAAAGAGGGAGTTATAGATGAAGAAAAATGTACTCTCTGTCTTAAATGTGTATCAGAATGTCCTAACAATGCAATGTACACAGAAGATTTCAAGGTTAAAATAAGGAAACCCGAAGAAGGGGAGGAGATTACTGGATCAATTGTATCCTGCCTCAACTGTGGCCTCTGTGCAGAGGCATGTAATCACGGAGCACTGCGTGTAATCGATGGAAAACTTCGATACGATCCAACACTATGTGAAGATTGTACAACCATGGACTGCCTCGATGTATGCCCTGTAGGTACCATAAGACTTTCTGATGATCCAGAACGTCGTATTAAAGGTTTCTGTGTGTCATGTGGAAAATGTGTACAATCATGCGACATTAATAAGGCAAGAACATTAAAAACAATCGAATGGGATGGAAGCGTCACAGAAGACTGCATATCCTGTGGTATATGTTCAGAAATCTGTCCTAAAGGGGTGATTACCCTTAGAAGAGGTTCAATAGATGTAGATCTTGAAAAATGCATACTTTGTGAAAAATGTGCAATTCACTGTCCAATGGATGCCATACCAAGAACAGCCACTACTAAAAAGTCTATTAAAGAAGGTTTCAGTTTTGTCCAAGACAAATTGTGCATGAACTGTAAACTATGTACAAAAATATGTCCTGAGGAAGCCATTAAAGAAGATTCAGAAGGTAAAATAGTTGTGGACGATTCAAAGTGTACTTATTGTGGTGCATGTTCAAATGCATGTCCTGCAAAAGCTATAATACTTGAGAGAGAGTTTGAGGTATCAGAATGAAAAATTTAATCAGAATATTCCTGGAGGGAATTATCACCAACTCGAAAAGGATCATTTTTGCATCCGACAGGGTTACTGACATGGAACTGCGAAGCAAAATACTTGAAGGGCGGATAGTTCCAACAGAGAAGGTTGCTGAGGTTTCTTGTATAGGTTGCGGAGGATGTGCCAATGCATGTCCAACACAGGCAATTGAAATGGTGAAACTTCAAGAACCAATCAAACTTATGGAAGGCCTGGTAAAGGAACAGCTACCTGTATTAGACAGTTTCAAATGTGTTAACTGTTACTACTGTCACGATTTTTGTCCATTATATGCTCTTTTCGGAGAAGCAGGTACCATACACCCAAATGATGTTGGAGTTGTGGAATCTGACATATCAAAGCTTTTAGAGCAGCCTGTTAAAATTTCTGATGACAAAATTGCCTTTATTTCTCAGTACTTATCAGATTCAACCATATTAAAAAAGAGGAAGGAGTAGAGATCATCATAAAACAAATTCAGATTATCAACAATTTATTAAAAAATAACTTAAAGCAAAAAAAATCATTAAAATTACTATAACCTTTAAAGAGGAATGATATGAGCTTAAAATCATATTCAAGGGCAAGAGCCATTCATGTAATGCTTGTTTACACCGGAGGATGCAACGGCTGCGACATTGAAATAGTAAACTGCATATTCTCTCCAAAGTACGATGCAGAACAGTACAAGGTTTTTTTAACATGGAATCCAAGGGAGGCCGATGTACTGGTGGTTACAGGTCCTGTAACAAAACACAATGAAAAACCATTAATAGAAATATATAATGCAATCCCAGAACCAAAGGCTGTTATTGCTGCAGGGGCATGCGCACTGATGGGGGGAGTTTACAAGAACATACATGGTGATATACCATCAGAAGAAATTGCAGGACCAGTTGACAAGATTATTCCTGTAGATGCGAAAGTTCCAGGCTGTGCTGTCAGACCCGAAGACATACTCTCCGGCGTTGTTGCGGCTCTACCATTACTACTCAATGCAAAATGACGCTTAAAATCAATCTGCACCATATATGAATTTAATAAATATAGAAATTAAAAGGTGGATTTATGAATGAAGATAACAAGATGACTGATAAAAAGGTCATTGAAACAGAAATTACTATGGGAACAGTTCACTCAGCAGCAATAGAACCCTACAGGGTTAGATTATTTGTTGAGGATGAAATTGTAAGGGATGCTGAAATAACGGTAGGAATCAACCATAGAGGTATTGAAAGAATAATGGAAGGTCTGCCTGTTGAAAAAGCCAACAGTTTAACCGAGAAAATCTGTGGTATATGTTCAAACAGCCACATATGGAACTCTGTTCTGGTGGCTGAGAAGGCAATAGGAATTGATGTACCTGAAAGGGCCCAATACATAAGGGTTATAATGGAAGAACTAGAACGGTTACACAGTCATATGCTTTATCTAGCCCATGGAAGTGAAGTCTTAGGTCATGAAACCTTTGCAATGAGGTTTTTCTATATACGGGAAACAGTTATGGAACTTTTAAGGATGATTGGAGGTAACAGGGTACAGTATGGAGTTTCCATAATTGGTGGTGTCAGACCCCGCTGTGAACTTGATGAAATGAGGATACTGAAGATCAGGGAAGGCATGGACATAATCGAGGAGAAAATATTAGAATTTGCAGATAGATTTGTGTCCGATCCAATGATCATGGCACGTATAACCGGAGTAGGTGTTCTAACACAGAAACAAGCTATTAAACTGGCTGCTACAGGCCCAACACTAAGATCTACTGGTGTGGAAACCGATCTTAGGCGGGAAATGGAATCCTATGACCCATTTGAATTCGATGTAATAACCCAGGACGATGGAGATGTCAAATCAAACCTACTTGTGAGGGTACTTGAAATTCCAGAGGCTATAAAAATAATAAGACAAGCACTTGATAATCTCCCTGGTGGTAAAATAACCAACAGAAGTTGGGAGATGCAGGATGCACCGATTACCAAGAGTTATATCGAGGTTCCAAGGGGTAAGCTCTATCATTCCTATTCTCTTGAAGATGGAAGAGTTAGAAACTGTATAATAAGAACACCTTCAATTACCAATATTGGTGCAATGCAGTACGCTGCTGTAGGCCACCATATAACAGATGCACAGCTCGCAATAGTTCAGTGCGACCCTTGTTTCACATGCACGGATCGAGCAATCCAGATAATCAAAATATAAAAGGAGATCATGATGACAGCACTAAATTCCCTAATCGCCGTAATTGGAACATTAATAGTGGCATTATTAGTCAGTGTATGGCTTCCAGGAATCGAAAGGAAGTTTGTACAGGCAAGAATACAGCAGAGAGTTGGCCCACCAATATCCAGTGCAGGTATTATGGCACCTATCAAATTTTTCTTTAAGGAAACAATTAACCCCAACTCACCCATGCCTAAATTATATAATGCCCTTCCAATAATAAGTTTTTTATCTGTATTATTTATATTATTACTTACAATGCCACAACTTTATGTATTTGCTGCATTTACAAGTATCATAGCTCTTGTAGGTCTTTTGAAGATTGAAGAAGTAATCTACATGTTTATGGGTTCACTTTCAAAGTCGATTATGTCTCTTAAAATGCCATTTCCAGACATTGTTAAAGGAGCTAAACATCCAGATTCCCCTAGATCTTACTTGGAAGAACTCAGCTCACTAAGAGCATTCAGATTAATAGCCTTTGGATCGTTTCCATTGTACATTGCATTGTTCGTTCCTGTTGCAATGACAAAGAGTATATATCTAAGTGGTATCGTAGCATATCAGCAAATCCATGGACCTGTACTTTTCACATTGGCTGGCGTTTTAGGCGCCATAGTCTTCTTCATAGGTTATATGATACTCTTAAATGAATACCCATTCGCGATTCTAAAAACCAAAGCAGATGTTATTGAAGGTCCTTTAATGGAATATGCAGCTAAATACCGGGCATACAATTATATCACAAGAGGTTTCTTAATGTTTGTTCTTGCAAGTATTTTTACAACTTTGTTTCTAGGAATACCTCCAAATCTGTTTAGTTGGACTATATTAGTGACAATAGTTGTTGCTTTGATATTCCCAATATTAATGGCGGTTATGAGTGCATTTTCTCCTATATTTACTTATAAACAGTTTTATCCAACAGTTGCGGGCGTGTCTGTTATTGGAATACTGGCAATAATAGCATCATTCCTTTAAATTCATTTTATTAACCTATACAGTGAATTTAAGGATTATTCTAAGAATATTATATGGAAGTAATAAAAAATAATTTAAAAGGTGATTGTTATGAAGTTCGTTGTTAGACCCATGCACATAGTTAGTGTTGGCGGATACATAGTTGAAACACAGTTCCCTTATAGAAACTTAATAGTTGTTAATCCAACAGAAGAACCTATCAAAATAGATATTCCTGTCTTTACAGAAGACTGGATAGAAGAGCATCGCAAATTGGGTCTTGAAATTACACCAATAACCGAAGAAGACAGTTTTCTAAGAAATTTCAGAAAGGCCAAAATTAAGCTTGAAAAACTCAAAGAAGAAAAAAAATTGAAGAATGAATAAATCGGGATTCTTTTTTTAATCAAGTTCATTGATTTTTTTATTTAAATAAATTATTATTTTTTGTCATTGGTTCCATAAATCATAAAATGATATTAAAGGTTATTATCACAGTTACATTTATTCAATGAAGGTTATTACACTAAAAATTCAATTTCTCAATAAAATTTGATGTTCTGAAGACAAATTCTTAGTTATGAGTAATATTATTCTGTTATATTACGGCAAACTCTCATTGCTAGTGCAGAAGTTAACATTATAGTTGGAAGACCTTGTGAACGAGGTGCCAGAGAAAGATCGGCAACCCATAGGTCTTCAGGTAACCCCGATGGTTTCATCGATGAGACATCCTCTCTTTTCAGAGGAACTGTACCACCTAGATGTCCTCCATTGTACATTCCTTTTACAAACGGACCTGAAACACCCGAAGCTTCCATTATTTCTCTAGCATAGTAAACTGCATTGTCAATTTTATTTTCATCTTCCTCTGTAACTTCCTTCTCTACTTTACCATCGGAAAATACAGTTCCATTTTCCAAGTCTGCTAGTTTTACCATAATTCCAACTCTATCATTTAATGAAACATTTCGCCATGGTTTATGAAAGAAATGGGATAGTATATCTAAATATGGAGATAATATGAAGTCTTCATGTTCAGTATACCATGCCATTGGAGGTTCATTAAGCTGTTTAGAATCTTTAAAAGTACCACCAAGAGTTAAGACTATATCAACCCAAAGTTTGTCTTCTGCATCAAGGCCTGATGCTTTTAATATCTGAGCTGTTCCAACTCCTCCAGCAGCAAGTACTACTACATCGGCTTTGATTATCCTAGTTGTACGACCCGATCGAACTAAAACTCCATGAACACGATTTTTTTCAATCAAAACCTTTTCAACTCGCGATGATGTTATGAGTACTGCCCCTAATTTAATTGCTTCGTCCAAAAATTGAGTGGAATCCCACCTAGCACCTGCGGAACAGCCCATCTCACAAAGTCCGCACGAATTGCATTCATGCAATTTAACAGCTTTTGGTGTTGGATTAGGGTTTAATCCCAATATTTTTGCCGAATCATACATCTTCCGAGTTAATGGTCTCCATCTTTTCAGGGGTATAGGTCTGATATCTATTCGATCTTCGATTTCTTCAAATTCGGGTGTGAGATCTAGTCCTAATTCTTTGAAACCATTATCGGCTCTTACCATGTTACCACAAGATATTACAGTCGAACCACCTGTTGTTATTCCCCTTACTAGTACAAGATCCTTATTCGACCGAAATGCATCCATGTATGGAAATATTCGGGTTATGGTCTTTTCATCACCTAGTAGACCGAGTCTACGAAGTGGTTCAGTCAGGGTAAGATGTCGAGTGAATGGTTTAAATGGTTTTCCAGCTTCTAATATTGTAACTTCATAACCTTTCAAAGCTAATTCAAGTGCTGCTGTTCCACCTCCTGCACCAGAACCTACAACTATTGCTTTCATCATTTTTCCCCCCATTCATTGATTTTAGAATTAATGCTTATACAGGCTGTACATTCTTCTGCACCTTCTGTTATCCGTTTTGTGAACTTCATGCTCATTTTTTTATTTAAACCCTTTAAAACACCTTCGTCTGCAGCGCTCATAATTTTGCATGTCTCAGGAGAGTATTGAGTCGCGAGTTCACAGGATTTAATCCTTAATACTACATCTTTCCCATTCTCTTCAGTTGTAAAATTTATTCCAAGTACCCTGTAAAGTATACGCGCTGCTACAATGGCATCCTTTACAGTTTTAACTCCAAGGCGTTTCCTTGCATCACATCCCATTATGTGTCCTGTTTTAAACAGTTCAGTCCTGCCGATTTTTAAAGCATCTTCAAACCCTAACCCATCAATAAGGCTTTTTACACGAATATTATGGTCTGCAGCCATAATTAACCTGCGTTCTTTAAGGTTTCCTTTCAATGGCTTTTTCACAGTTGGTATCGGGATTGAATACCTCTTTAAAAGCATGTCAAGATATTTGTTGGTTATTTCAGATGTTTTTTCTAGTTCATTAATTAATATAAATTCTGGCATCCAAATTGATAGTAAAAGCAATTTAATACTCATATGTTCTCCCTTCATAACCTATGTGAATAATATTAAAGTTTGGTGATTCTTCTCTGAGTTTTTGCCTACATTCATCATTATAAATTAATTTAACAATATCTTGATGCCGTTTAAGAATATTTTCCCTTTTTAATTTTAGATTAGCTGTAAGATCACCATGTTCTATTGAAAGATCATTTTTTAAGATTACCCAACGTTTAATTTTCTCAGGATTTGAAAGTTTAGAATTAACATTTTTAATTGCAATTGATATTTTGTCTGGATCAATATCTTCATCAACCCATATCAAAGAAATACAGTATGGTTTTTCATCCCCAACAACCATGACCTCTGATACTCCATTAATATGCTTTAGCATGCACTCAATTTTCAATGGACTGATACTCTTGCCGTATGAGT
>PMMV01000066.1 GCA_003162115.1 Methanobacterium sp. | reverse complement strand
GGAAGTAGTGTTTCCTGCTCTCTGGAACTATGTAATCTAAATACTCCCAAACTCTTTCCCCATCCCGTGCAAAGTAAAATGTAGATGCAAAAAAGATGAAAAGCTGAAGCAAAACCGTTGGAACAGACTTCAAAAGACCTAACAGATATTCGGTGATGCTTCTTAGAACGTCTTCTACACCAAGGTTAATTGAAGTAAAAACAGATGTTATAAGAGGAGATGAAGTTGTAGTGGGAAAGTAGTGCTGAATTGGAGGAAAATTTTGGATGCTGCTGCTATTAATACTAGTTAAATTAAGACTTTTAATAAATTCCACAAATGCAGGTGCTGATGCAATTAGAGTATTAATAAAAAGAATCAAGATTGCTATTAGAGGAATAATAACAATTATCATACCTATAAATATTGCAACAGATCTGAATTTTACGTAAGGTTCCATTCTACTGGAAAGGGGACGAATAGCATATGCAAATATAGCACCTAAAATTATCATACTAATCATTGGTGTCAGTACCAGAGCTGAAAGGATAACGAGGATTATGATTATGAAAATTGCAGAAGTAACTGTACTTTTAAGATTATCTATCATTTTTTTTCACTCTTAGAATAAATTGAACAATTTTTTATTAAACTGATAACTGCTACAAGCCGTAGAATAAATAATATATGACCATTATAATAGTATTTTATATAATATATCTCTAAATTATCATGGAATTGAATGTTTTACACCAGATGAATCACGTTTGTATTTATCAAATTCTGTGATCATTTTAAGTTCATCTGTCCAAAAAACGGGCCCTTCGACACAAACCCTCCATCCAAGATCATCAACACAACACTGCCCACATAAACCCATACCACACTTCATATACCTTTCCATTGAGAATTGTGCTGGTATTTTGAACTTTTCAACCATTTCAAAAAGTTTCTTCATCATGATCTCAGGACCACAGCTAACTATCATGTCGTAATCATCTTCAGACATGGCTTTTTCCGCAAGATCGGTACCAAATCCACAAAAACCATGACTACCATCATCTGTGCAGGTTAAAAGTTTACTCCCCGATCTTTGAATTCTATCATTAAATAAGAGTTCATTCATGGTACCAGCAGCACTTATAACATGGACATCAACACCAATTCTAGAAGCTTCCTCTGAAAATGCCACGATAGGGGCCATACCAATACCTCCACCTACTGCAAGAACCTTTGAACCGGTTATATGAAATCCTCTGCCATAAGGACCTCGTAATCCTAATTTATCTCCCGGGGAAAGTTCATGTACTTGTCCAGTGAATTTGCCTATATTCTTTATTGATATTCCGATTTCATTTTTCAATGGATCAATCATGGATATAGACATGGGTTTTTCGTCGTAAAAATTCCAAACCATCATGAAATGACCTGGAATTTCATTTTTAACTTCCCAATCAAACATAAATGTTTTAACTGTTGGTGATTCCTCTATTATACGTTTTATTTTTACTATTTTAGGCACATGCATAACTATCAACCTTTTTATTATTCAAATTCAATATTGTGAATTATGGGCAATTCCTACCAATTCATCCACTGATCCATAACCTCTCTCATCCATAAATCTTTCAAGCCCATTTAATATCTTTCCGAATATATCCATTCCCTCGTACATTATCGAAGTGCCAATTTGCACACAACTTGCACCAGCATATAAAAACTCAAGCACATCCTCATGATCCCTTATACCCCCTACCCCAATTATTGGAATGTCAACAGAATCAAAAACATCGTAAACACATCTGATTGCAACAGGTTTTACTGCTGGTCCTGATAATCCTCCAAATTTGTTCTTTAATATGGGCTTACCTGTTTCTATATCTATTCTCATTCCTGGTCCGAGTGAATTTATCATGGTCAAGGCATCTGCACCAGCATCCTGGGCATGGAGGGCTATTTCAACTATGTCAGTAACATTGGGAGTTAGCTTGACGAAAACCGGAATTTTAACAGTTCTTTTAACGGATCTCACAATCTCCTCAGTCAAGAGAGGATCTTGTCCTATCGTAGATCCACATCCTTCCATTGCATGAGGGCAGGAAACGTTGAGTTCAAGAGCATCAACTAAACTCTCTACTCTAGCAGCGATTTCTGAGAACTCTTCTGGATTTGCCCCGTAAAGTGATGCTATGGCCGGTACAGATTTATTCAGTTTTACAAGCTCGTCTTTAAAGTTCTCAACACCGGGATTTGATAATCCAATGGCATTAATTACTCCCCCTGTAACTTCTACTGTGGTAGGATTTGCA
Organism: Methanobacterium sp.; assembly: GCA_003162115.1. Taxonomy (GTDB): domain Archaea; phylum Methanobacteriota; class Methanobacteria; order Methanobacteriales; family Methanobacteriaceae; genus Methanobacterium_B. The sequence goes on along the minus strand of PMMV01000066.1, from coordinate 26,215 downwards.
TAGCCTTTGTTAGGAGATAATCCAAATGATTTAGTTACTACAGCCCCAGCACCACTTCTAGCGGCCCAATTAAGGGATGAAGCTGTGCTTCCTAATATTCCTGCTGCAAGCATGGTTGGATTTCTCATTTTGATGCCACATAGTTTGATTTCCAGTATAGTCACCCCTTGAACGAAAGTTTAAATCTTGAAAATATACATTAAATTTATGAAGTGTTATATTACATGTTCCTTTGCAGGATTCATATCCCTTGATGAAAATTGTACACTCTTAGATTATGAACTTTTCCCAAGGGACAAACAAAGGGAAAGACTAGGAAAAATTGTTGCAGGCAGCCTAACCAGAGAAGAAGAATCTATACTCAAACGAATGGTAAAAAAATGCGATTCAATAGTAATAGAAACCACTATTCCCCACTCAAGGTATAAAAATCTTAAAGACAGTATTAAATTTAAATATGAAACTCCTAACTTGGCCGGCGAATTTTTAAGGTCAAATATGGAGGATTTACTAGAGAAAGTGGGCTTCTTAGAATCAAATGACGATCTTACATCGATACTCCATGAACTTTCCATAGATATCACCAATGACAGGCTTAGGGAAGCATCAAAATCTGAAGATATGTTTCTTATACAGGCCATAAATTCAATTGAAGAACTTGACGAATCAAGTGGTAAAATGGTAGAGAGGTTGAGAGAGTGGTATGCAATACATTTTCCTGAGCTTGATAAAATAAAAAATAATGAACGTTACGTTGAAATTATATCAGATCTGGGGGACAGGGATTCCATAATTGATTCAGGAGTATTAGATTCGGATATAGACTCCTTGATGAAAACAGATAAAAGTGTTGGAGCACCCATATCTAAAACTGATCTTCAAATGGTAATGGAATTTGCAGAATCAATTAAATCTTTACAAAAAACAAAAAAATCACTGACAAATTATGTTGAAAGAAGAATGGGCGAAATAGCCCCAAATCTCAAGGATCTTACAGGTGCTTCTCTGGGTGCCAAACTTGTAGCTCATGTTGGAAGTATAGAAAGGCTTTCAAAGATGCCATCAGGTACTGTTCAAGTTTTAGGAGCTGAAAAAGCTCTTTTCAGACATTTAAAAACCGGTGAAAGACCACCTAAGCATGGACTTATATTCCAGCACCCCGAAGTCAGAGGCGCCAAATGGTGGCTCAGAGGAAAAATAGCAAGAACATTAGCACTAAAAATATCATTAGCAGTACGTAAAGATGTTTATTCTGGAGAATACGATCCTAAGATTGTTGAAAATTTTCAAAATAGAGTAGAAGAGATAAAAAAAGCTCATCCATTCCCTAAAAGGAGTACTAAATCAAAAAAGTTGGACGATAAAGAAACCAGAAAGAAAAAGAAGAAAGATAAATACAAGAAAAATATCAAGGACTATATTTAATAGCCAAATTTTTAGATTTCTACATGAAAATCAAATCTTTGATAAATTAGTTATTTAAGAACAATCATGTAGACCATCATGAACACATTCATTCCTAAAGTTATACAGTATTTTCTTGTGTGAGATGACATCATAATTATAACAATAAGATGAATTAGTATCAATTGTATCGATGGTAATTTTAATTATTTTATAGTGATTTTTGAATCAATTTAATTCATCTCAAAAAATTTGAAAACTTCTATGAAATTAAATAAAAATAATTAAGAGAAATAAATTTGCCAAAAGAAAATTTTATTTATCTTAAAGTATTTATAATGGAGAAATAAATTAATTTAAAGCAAAATCACTTTTATTTTTTAATACAAAGGGATAAAATGGAAAAATTAGAAAATTTCGTTGGAGTTTACATGATTGAAGATCATCTTGCAACTAAGAATCTTATCCCGAGCCATAAAGTCTACGGAGAAAAGTTAGTTGAAGTAGAGGGTAAAGAATACAGAATCTGGGAACAAAGACGTTCAAAGCTTGGGGCTGCAATATTGAATGGAATGAGTACATTTCCCTTTGAAGAACGTTCAAAAGTACTTTACCTTGGGGCATCATCAGGAACCACACCATCCCATATCTCAGACATATGCACTGATGGCAAGGTATGGTGCGTGGAGTTCTCTCCCCGTATGATGAGAAGTTTGGTAGAACTCACCAGAACAAGAAAAAATATGATTCCTATACTTGATGATGCGACCAAACCCCAGAATTACTTGTACCTTCTTGAAAAGGTGGATGTTCTGTACTCCGATGTGGCCCAACCAAAACAATCAGAACTTTTCATGAACAACATGAGACTTTATCTGAAGCCTGAAGGTATTGGCGTTATAATGATTAAGGCAAGGAGTATTGACGTTACAAAAAGTCCTAAAAAGATATTCAGGGAGGAAGAGTCCAAACTCAAGATTAGTGGCTTCAGAGTACTCGAAAAAATCAATCTCAAACCATATGAAAAGGATCACATGGCCATCGTATGCGAATTAGGCTTTTAAGCTATCCAAGATTAAAATAAAAATATGGTTTATCTTATTTTCTCTACGATCTTTGCTATGATATTCTGTGCAATCTCTGTTTTAGAAGTTAAAGGAACCGTAAATGTATTACCATCAACAATTATGACCTGATTTCTATCTGATCCAAATCCTCCACCTTCGACTGAAACATCATTTGCGACGATAAAGTCTGCTCCAGAGGTTTTAATTCTTTTTTGGGCCATAGATACAAGTTCATCNNAAGGTTTTAAATGGAGTATTAAATCTTCTTCAGAAGAAATCTTATCTGTTTTTTTATTTGATGTCCTTTCTAAAGTAAAATCCGATACTGCTGCAGCAGATACAAATATATCATTTTTTGGGAGTAATTCCACGAGGAATCTCTGCATTTCTTCTGTAGATTCCGCTTGAACCTTTTCAAAAACTTTAGGAATACGTACCTCTATCCTGCCGATGACCATAGTAACATCAGCACCTTGTATGAAGGCTTCCCTAGCTATTTCAAGACCCATTTTTCCTGAACTTCTATTCGTAATACCCCTTACATAATCAATTTCTTCATAAGTACCACCTGCACTTACTAGAATTTTTTTACTCTTTAATTTTCCTTCTGAAGTTTCTCTTAAAGTTTGTAGAGTTATATCATCTATGTTTGGAAATTTTGCCTTTCCCTCTTCCCTTTTTGGTTCTAAAAATATAATACCTTCATCCTTGACTTTCTGTATGTTTTCAGATATAGATTTGTACATGGAATCGTGCATAGATGGCACAAATATAATTGGGGTTGAATATCCAAATGCTGTTATTAAAAGTGTGCTTATTGGATTGTCCGCAATTTTGTATGCAAACTTACTTATCAAATTTGCAGTAGCGGGTGCAACAAGTATAAGATCAGCTTGGGCATATTTCACATGCTCGATTCCCCCTGTGAGTTCCAAAACAACTTCTTGACCCGTAGCAAACTCCATACTGTTAGGATGAATTATATTACATGCATCATCGCTCATGAAGCATTTAACTTCGGCCCCCTGTCTTTTAAGTTCTCTTGCAAGTTTCACAGATTCAACTGCAGCAACACTACCTGTTACACAAAGAACTATTTCCATTTAAATTTCCTCACTATCAATTTTTATCAACTACTACAACGGTTTCTTCACCGGTGAGCATTTTAATAATATCGTTGAGAATGTCGAGTCTTCCTGGAAGCTTTCTTGAATCTTCCCTCATGACCCTTACCTTATACTTTTCTTCACCATCAGTTTCGTATATTATATTTACACCAGATACCCTTGCAGGGGCCAATATATCCCTAGCAGTAGCACGTAGGTCTGAATCTTCACCTACAACTCTGATCTTTTTTCCTGCAGTTCTTGATAGTTCCCTCACGATCTTTCCGCTCTTGCCTATGAGTTTTCCAACCTGGTCCTTCCCTGTAACAATAATAACAATATCTCCAACTTCTATGGTCCTTTTAAATCCTAATTTACCATCACCAAGCTTGAAAAGTACCTTTGCAATGTCTAAGTCAAGTTGGGTTATCTCACCACTTTTAAGTTTGTTCTCACAACCCTGACATAATATTCCGCTTTTTAAACAGACATCGCATACTGGCAATACCATTTACATTCCTCCTAATTGTTATTTGATAATAATAATTGTTAATAACCCCTAAATTAGCTCATCAACCTGAATTTTACTGTAAACTTGAAATTTTATTAACACATATAAGTGTTATTATGAGCTTTTTATTAATAGTATATTTGAAAATTTTTAATTCAATTAACAGAATAATAGAACCTATCCTAAGATTATTGAAGTTTTAAATATTCTTCATTTTGTACATCAGTTATCTCATGTGATGCAACTAAAGTAAAAGCAGATTATTTTGGCTCTTTTTAAGGCTCTTTATCTGTATTATAAAGATAGTACTTTTAACAGATATAATTGTATTTGAAGTTACTAATATATAATTTTGTATAAACTGAAATTGGTTAAACACTTGAATCACAAATAGACAAAATTCAAAAAAAATTTGAAATATTTAAGAATTTTATTATAAAAAATGAAGTTACTGCGACTTGAAGGTGTCCAATATTAGGTTAAAGTTGGCCTGTTGACCTTCAAAGTCAGATACTTTTGCAATGCAGAGTATAACATAGATGTTGCCATTTTCATTCAACCATATTGCTTGATACTGTATTGGGGAAACGGTAGTATTAGTTTTATAAATATTTTCAAGAGCATTTACACCATTTACTGTAATATTACCTTCAGATACCCGTTGATAATCTGAATTATTGAAAAATTGAGCATAATTTGATGAGTATATAGTGTTAATATCAGATCCGGTAGCTACAATAGGTTTCTGGATTACAACCAGAGTTGTGGGACTTCCATTTTCTAGGGTTTTAGGATCGGCTACTGCTACAACAGCATTTGGAGATGTTGCATTTACAATCTCCCAGCTACCTGGGTATTTGAATGAAATGTTATTTTGAGAGTATGTTTTATTTATGCTGCTTTGATTATTATTGGATACGCATCCAGATGCAAGAACAACAGAAAATACTAGAAAGATAACTAGAATTATATATTTTCTCAATTTTTCACCTTCAACAATTAAAATGAAAAGGCTAATTAGAGTAATTTTTTCACTCTAAATTTTCCAGTCTACGGACTTAGGTTTATGTACTATTTGTCGTGGGTTTTGAAGTTGATTTTTTTGAATTATTTGAGTTATTTGAAATTATAGTTTTAGTTGAAGTTGTAGTTTTAGTTGTAGATGGAGTTGTATTCTTAGTTGTTGTTACCGCGGTTGTACTTTTAGTTGTGGTTGTATTGGTTTTGTTTGCGGTTGTATTATTTGCTGCAGGAAATGCACTGTCATTTACAGTCATAGCTACTGCAGAGTTATTTGAGGGCATGCTTATAACATATATCCCATATCCCGTGCCAACGAAAAATGCTGCAACAACAAATATAAACAAGGATAACCTTCCCCTTGACAGACCAGAACTTTTTGTTTCGGTAACAGGAGCTGTTTTAGGAGTTGTAACATATTTTTTTATGAGAGCTTCCTTCTCCTCTATATCTTCATCTTCTTTCTTCTTATCTGTCCAGTAATCTAATGGTTTTTCTGTTACTTCTTTACCTTGAAGTTTTTTTATACGATCTGCAGCCAAAACAGTGTCTAATTTATCCTCTAAAACTCTTTTTTCTAGATTATACTGCCTTTTAGAAACTTTACCTTCAGAAAATTGCGACTCAAGTCTTTTTAAATTATTTAATAATTTTTCTTTATCTGTAACTATCTCAATCCTCTCCTTCTGTAGGATATGATCCTAATATTTTTATATATTCTAACTTGATTCTTATGATATTTAAAATGTTCCCGATCAGTTTATCGGTTCTGTGACCCTCAAAATCTACAAAAAAGATGTAACTTCCTAGTTTTTCCTTTGAAGGTCTCGACTCTATTTTAGTTAAGTTGATCTTATTTTTGGCAAATACTTCAAGTATCTCATAGAGACCTCCAGGTTTTTCTTCCAAGATAGAAAAAACTATGGAAGTTTTATCTTTTCCTGTCCTTTCATGATCAGTTTTATCAATAACAACAAATCGAGTAACATTATTTTCATAGTCTTGAATGTTTGATGCAGCGATTTTAAGGCCATATATCTTTGCTGCTCTCTTAGTTCCAATTGCTGCTGAATTTTTCTTTCCTTTTATCATCTCTGCTGCAGCAGATGTGCTAGGTGTAGAGTTTACAACTACGCCCAATCCTTCTGTAAATTTTCTGCATTGTGAAAGAGCTTGAATATGAGAATAAACCAATTGAACATCATCGATATCAGCATCAGGATTAATAAGGAGATTGTGACTTATAGGGATAATTATCTCCTTTTTTATCTTTAGATCAAAATCATGAACTAATAGATCAAGTGTTACTCCAACAGGACCCTCAATCGAGTTTTCAATAGGCACCACACCAACATTTACTTCACCTTTTTCAACAGCCTCGAGAATATCAAGAATAGAATCAAATGCAATAAGATCATCCCCGATTAGAGATGCAGCCTCCTCTGTGAAGGTCCCTGAAGGACCAAAGAAACCGATTCTACCCTTGAAATTGTGATCATGCATGGTTTCTTCCATTTTTTCACTTTTAGCTATGATCTTGTCGGTATTTTTAGTCAGTATAGTCCACCCCTGAGAAAATTTGATATTCTATCAGTTGTAGATTGATGCACCCTTCTTATAATTGCTTTTCCTTGTTCAAATGAATTTACAGTTGCAACTACTCCAAGATCTCTAAGGTGGCGAGCAAACTCCTCTGCCTCCTCCAATTCATCTACGTGGATTATTATATCTTCAAATGCTAAATTATCTTTTGATACATGCTTAATTGTTTTGATCATTGGATAAATTATAGATTCACCTAAAATATGTGCTCTAGTTCTGATCTCATCATCAGATTCTTCAAGCTCATAAGCCTGAAATCCTTCCCTTATAACTCTGCTGAAGAAGAAAGCCCTACCAAAATCAAATGGATATGTAAATGCATATTGTAATTCTCCATTGTGGGCTTGGGAAGAAGTATATTTAAGGGGATCTATTTCCATCTTTGGATCCTTAATAACCACCCCTTCCCTGTCATCCATTCCAAGTTTGATAACTAATTCAAATATTCGTTCTGGTGCTACATCAATATCTATAATCCCAAAAAACTTCACATTTGGAAGACCATACAATTCAAGGATTTCAACCTTATCCTGTACAGACATTGGTTTGTTTGAGCCCTTTTCTCGTATATCAAAAATTTTAAATCCTAATTTGCCTATTTCTCTATAATGATGGGTTACATATGGATTTTCTGTACCAACCATCTCGCCACATATAACTTGATCAGGATGATCTCTGAAAAAATCGACCATATCTAATATTTCTGGGGCTTTTTTAGTGGTGTATGGGCAAACGTATCCTCCCCTCGTGAATGCAGTAATTTTATTATTAACTAGTGCTATTCTAACGTTGTAGCCGTTCATCTTTTCTTCTACCGCTACTTCGTTATTAAAATGTATTTTAAGAGATGGATTAAGCATCAAAGTTCTTCTGATTTTTGGAAATCCCCTTATTATCTCAATTTTATCTCCTAAACAGACCATTGTACCTGATTCGATTTTTCCAACCGATTTTCGAAATTGAAGGCCGTTTATCCCCTGACTTTGGTAAAATTTTATGTTACCATTTTTAAATGACCTTTCAAGGTTGGAAGGTTCAACATCAAGAAGTTTTGGAAGTTCTTCAGCTATAAAAGAGGGCATTGAAGTTTCATAACTGTATTTACATGAAATACACTTAAAAAAAAAGTTTTTATGGGAATTTGTTTTTCCCACCCGTGTTTGCATTTGTGAATTACATTTTGGACATACAATTTGTGGCTGAATTCAGCTTACCTCCTCAAGTTCCACTACAAAATTCATTAAATCAGTTTTTGTGATAATTCCTGCAAGTTCCCCATCAACTTCAACTGGAATTCCACTGAAACGGTTTTTTAACATGAAGGTTGCAGCATCATCGATTGTTGAACCTCCATCTATGGTTTTAACATTCTGTGTCATTACATCTTCAACTAAAAGATTTCTGATTCTGGCAGTTTTGTATTTGTCAGGCACGATCTTTCTAAATGATATCATAGCCATGGCAACATCCTTGGCTGTTAAAATACCTTCCAAAACATCTTCTTCCACAACAGGGAGTCTTCCAATTTCTTTGTCTATTAAACATCTTCTTGCATGAACTAGTCTGTCCTGTGGACTGACAGTTACTAGATCGGTGCTCATTCTTTCTGTTATATTTGTAGCATTAAACGGCTTTCCATGGCATATTTCAATGAAATCTGTTTTTGTAAGCATTCCTACAATTTCACAGTCATTTATTACAGGCATGCCTCCTATTTTATTTTCTAACATTGTTTTCGCCGCTTTACCTACATTTTCTGTGCTCTCAACAACTACAGGATTATTTTTCATAACAGTTGAAATGTGGAAGTGTGAAGGAGGTAAGTTTCCGTATTTGGATGATCCTAATTTTAAAGATATATCCTTCTCAGTTACAATTCCAACGAGTTCCCTGATATGGCCCGTATTCATGTTAACAACGGGGAGTCTGGAGACTTTATGTTTTTTCATCAGTTTTAGGGCATCCTGGATGTTCTGATCCTTATCCACATGAATTATTTCTTTTTTCATTATGTCTTTAACGTGCATTTTCATCCCCCTAAAATTAAGATGCAATAGTAGAATAAATATTGCATCTAATCTGCATATTTACTGTATACCCCTTATTAGATCTGTTTTAGTTATTACTCCCACAAGAGAATCTCCGTCAACAACAGGTAAACCACTTATATCATTTTTCACCATCATATCAGCAGCATTAGCTGCGTCTTCATCGCCAGAAATTTTTACGAGATGATTTTGCATTATGTCCCCTGCTGTCATCATTGAAACCAGTCTAACATTTCTCTTGCTTTTACCATCTAAGTTTCTGATGAAGTATATCTTCTCAACACTTACACCGGTTTCAGGATCTTCCACATGGGCAAATGAAATATTTTCATGAGTAATAATGCCCACAGGCTCGTTGTCACGAATTACTACAATTTTACCGATTTTATTTTTTTCCATTGTATTAATGACATGTGCTATGGTGTGGTTCTCATTCACCGTTATTACATCACTGGTCATAAGATCAGAAACTTTCCATCTACCCTTTAATTTATCGGTGTATACTTTCATCAAGTCAGTTTTTGTTATTATCCCTGCAAGACCGTCGTCATCTACAATTGGGATTGAACCAACATTATTTTTTATAAGAAGTTCGATTGCAGTATGTATTTCATCGTTTGGACTTGCTGTGATAGGATCTGTGCTCATTATCCTTCTAATGGATATTTTATCAATGGGCCTACTCTTCCATTTTGGTCCATTACCCTTTAATTTGCGTGTTAGATCCTTTTCAGTGACCATACCAACGGGTTTTCCATCACCATTAACCACTACTACTCTGCTGATTCCATGTGAGAGCATAAGGTTTCTTGCATGACCTACCTGCTCATTTTCCTGAACCACAAATACTTCGGGGTTCATTACTTCCTTAATCTCCATCATTCAACCACCTCTATTCTTAAGGCCATATAATTCATGAATAAATTAATTGAGATTATTTAATATCCCCTATAATATGCTTACTGCCTTCAGGATATCTCTTTCCGTTATTATACCCTCTAAATTGCCATTATGTACCACTGGCAATCCCCCAATTCCCTCAATCTCCATGGCATTACACAGATCTCCAAGTCTTGTGTTGGCTGTGGTAGCAACGACAGTAGTTTCCATTATCTCTGTTATAGTTGTATTTAAGACATCTTCTGCATTGTTAGAAACCATCTTTCCAAAAAGACTGTTCTTACCTAGGAATTCAAGAATGTCCGTAGATGTCACTATACCCCTTATCTTATCTTTCTCGGGATGAGATGTTTTACGCTCCTCTCCAACGACAGGAATCCTTCTTAATTTATTTCTAACCATTATTTTGGATGCACCTTCTATCCGTGTTCCAGGAGTTGTTGATATGACTTTCTCTGTCATGTAATCCTCTACTACCTCATCTGTTAAAATTCCTGAAAGCAAAATAACGAAGTCCCTTTCTGATACGATTCCTACCATTTTACGGTCTTCATCTACAACGGGTAAAGCTCCAACACTCTTTTTCCTCATTTTGGTTATTGCATTCTTAATTGAATCTTTATGACTTAAAACTTCTACATTTCTAGTCATTATTTCCTTTACAGACTCATTTATAGCTCCAAGGAAGTTATTAGGGTATTTTTTCTCTAATATCCTATATTTGTCTCCTCCCCCTAAGAAGTCAAGGATGTCCATAGAAGTCACAATTCCAAGTATTTGGCCAGTTCCGGGGTTGGTTATTGGAAGCCTTCTGAACTTGTTTTTAACCATAGTTTCAGCAGCTTCTTTTATGGTAGCGCTCTGTGGGGCTGTTACCACCTTTTTTTTTGCGATGCTCATTATATCGCCTTCGTGCTCTGATGTATGGGATTCAAATTCTAATGGGCCTCTATCTCTAGATTTTACTAAATTTATGGTTTCTTTTCTTCTCATCGCTACACCTCTTGTGAAAGATGAATTTCAACACCAATTCTATCATTTTCTGAAATCAAACTAACATGGTAGCCCCGGATGCAGATTCCTGCTAAATCTCCTGCTGCTTCAAAAAATGATCCATTGTCTAATTTACTAACAAATAATTTAAATAACCAAATAAAAACTAATCTAAAAATTTTTGAAATAGGTTTAATTAAAATGAGTTTGAATTTCATGGCTACTTTGAAGATCAATTTAGATACGATCCTAAAATATCTTCTCTTGTAACTATACCAACTAAATTGGCTTCTCTTACTCTTTTGGGCTCTTTTTTAATGTATACTGGGTTTTCAACCACTGGAAGGCGTCCGATATCATTTTCAATCATAAGCTTTGCAGCTTCGGTTATGCTAGTATCTACTGTGACAACAATCGGTGGGGTTACCATGACCTTTTCAACCTTGATCGATCTATCAACCGCATCGAGACCTGTTCTAACATGACCCGACTTTATAATATCCTTACGGGTAATTATTCCAATGATCTTATTTTTTTTTAAAACTGGAAGTCCTGAAAATCCTGTTTCATCCATTAGGGACCAGACTTTGGAAATGTGATCGTCATAACTGGCTTTTATAACCTTTTTGGTGAATATCAAACTTATATTAGAAATTTTTGGATTTGTTCCGTTTGACAATAATTTTTTCAGTATATCTCCAATGCTCAAAATTCCCACGAGATGCATATTTTCAGTTGATTCAACAACAGGTACCTGTACAGTATCTGATTTTAATAGTTTCTTACCAATTTCATCCATTTCCATTTCAGGAGTTGCTAAAACCTTTGGATGTTCCATTATAACCCTTGCTTCTATGTTCGACTTGGTAGAAGAAAGAAACATGATGTCTCCCCGGGTTATTATTCCTTCAAGATGGTTTTTTGATAGAACAGGAATGGAACGGAACCATCCTCCCCTGAAAATTGATCTAACCTTTGTTAATTTGGTATCAACATTTACGGTAACAGGATCAGATGTCATTATCTCTTCCACATTATTCAAGCTACTCATCCTCCAGATCTTCTTTACACTCCTCGCATAAAAATTTTCCATCATATACATCAAGATATTCTACAAAGTTTCCACAAATTTCACAAGTACCTGGCACAGATTTTTCAGAATCTGAATATTCCCTTTGATTTTCCATCCTAGCATTTTCAACCAATAGTTCAGTGAGTTCGGGAGAAACCATCAGAACATCAGTTGATGTTAATATACCAACTAAAATTCCGTTATTTACAACAGGAAGACGTCTTATACTATTTTTTGCCATCAGCCTTGCGGCTTGGTTCAATTCACTTCCAGGATCTATTATTATGAGGTTTTTGGTCATGACNNGTAATTAATCCTTGAGGTTCTGTTTCAGTCGCGACAACTAGGCACCCAATCTTAAATCTCGACATTAAAATAGCTGCATCCGCAATAGTAGTTTTAGGATCTGCTGTTATAACACTGGATGTCATGGCATCGTGAACTGTAACTTTTGTATCCATCTCCAATATAAAACCTCCTAACGCATTTTTAGAAGTTTATGAACTTGTGGTATGATTAATACATCGATATATTTCCCTGCTTCTTCTGATATCTCAAACAATTTGTTTGTTCCATCCACCCAAAGATCAAGAGGATTTACCGGTTGAATCACCATTGAGAGCTTTGAAGTGTTTTGAACTTCATCTGCTATCTTAGAAGCAATAAAACCTATCATATCCACTTTTGTCCCGGGCATCACAACTACTTTACAGTATGTATTTATCTCCTCATCTCTTAATAGTTTTATGGATTCAAGCTCCAAACCGATTAGATCATCCCAATTTTTATAGGCTTCATGTTCTGGTAATTTTATATCAAGGGAGACAAAATCCAGCAATTCAGCAATTTTTTGTAATTCATTGGGTAAAGACCCGTTTGTTTCTAATAAAGATTTGAATTTATGTTCTTCGAGAAAATTTTTAATAAAATCTACGTGCAACAATGGCTCGCCACCTGTGAATGAAATAGAATGAAAATCTGGTGTAATAATCTTTTTTATTTTATTATATAGTTCTCCTGTCGAAATTAAATCTCCAAATAGCGGATTACGACTTTTAGGGGTATCACAGTAATTACAATCAAGATTGCACCCTGAAAACCTTACAAAAACTTGTCTACGACCAATGAGAATGCCTTCACCCTGGATACTTGAGAAAACCTCATTAATATGAGTTTTCATGTTAAAACCTCTTAAAATAGTTTCTAATCTGAATCTTTTGTGAAATAGGCTCCCTGTCCTATTCCCTCATTTACACATATCTGCACACTAGATATTTCGCTATTTATCCCCTTTAAATCATGATAAAGTTCTTCTGCAAAGAATTCTGATAAATCCTCTGCTGAAGTGGATTGAAGATCTAGAAGTAGACAATCTTCAAGCGGAAGCATATAATCTTTCTTTCCAATTGAAAATTCAACTGGACCTTTAAGATTTTTAAAGTTCATTTTAGGGTTCCTTATTGGGATAAGTACACGATGATCCATTTTTTTGCATAGACCCCTTATAATATCCTTGACCTTTTTAAAATCTACAACAAATCCAAATTCCCCAGATCTTTCTCCTTCAACAACAACATCAACTATGTAAGAGTGGCCATGTATTACACCACATGATTCGTGCTCTGGAATCATATGCGCTGCTGAGAATCTTAAATTTGCGTGAATTCCATTTATAACTATTTTCATTTTAAATACCTTCTCATAATCTTCTTTATTTAATTCGTATTATCAAAATTTTATTAGATCTCTAAATCATATTAAAGTTAACACTTAAAATACCCTTGTTTTGCTTATATCCATTTTAATGGATGAAATTTCGTTAATATATTTTTCACATGCTTCATCAACTAATTTATTAATATCAGAAATTTCAAAATTACCATAGGGCTCCAATATACCTGCAGTTTCAACATTGTCTGGTGTTCCCTTTTCTATGAGATTTAATGCAAAATGAACTTTCATACTGCTGACAGAACATGTTGCTATAGAAACTGATAGCTTTCCATTTACTTCCCCATTTGAACTGAGCTTTTTGTAATATAAATCATCACCCTTCCTAAATGTCTTGATTCCTAAATTTTGTAATATGTCCTTGATGATCATTACAAAAATACGTTGCCTATGGTAGCATAAATTGATGTCTGCGGGTTGAACATCGAAGTGTTCAATTATGAAATGTAACATTTTATCTCCTTTAATCTCGAGCCCAACATCTTCAAAATCAACAAGATGATCCTGTTCGATTTCCATTGGTCCGATCCATGTTACAATACTTGAATCCTTTATTCCAAAAGTTTTAAATGCCCACATAGGCTCAATCTGGCTTCCGTCATAACAAGTATTATCTTTTAGTTTCAAATGTTTCATCAGGTTCCATCCTTAGTTCTCAGTATCAAGATATTTATGTGATGGTATATCCATAATTTGATTTACAATTTTAATAAATGTTGTTAAACAATTTAACTTTGATTATCTCGAACAAAAAGTTCTTTATAACCAGTTTTCGGGTCATAAATCCTTTTAAAAATCATTTTAGATTTAATAATGCCAATTTCAGCAGTCGCATGGACTATACATCCTTCAAGAAGGTGCCCACCATAAACTGCACCATCTGTATCGGCTAAGGCAACATGGAACATGAATTCCATCTCTTGAAATTGTTCCTTCAGCTGAAACTATCTCGAATAGTCCATTAAAAACCTTTTTATCCCCATTTGGCATTCTTAAAATGACATTATTAATACTTCCAACTATACAGAGGATTATTCCAGATTTCAAGCAGTTAAAATCAATTAAATTTTCTATACCATTTTTTAGATCCTCACCAGGTAGAATTCTTGAAACTATCATATTTAATAATGNNGATGACAGAATAATATCATTTTTAAGGTATATTCCAGATCAAGACGGAGATCGTTCATTGGACAACAAAAAATATTCTAAAGTGGACTCACAACAGGCTTACGAATTTTTGGCAAATAATTTTCCAGAATACCTCTTCGATTGTGAGATTACCAACGTAGAAATGATGGGAGTACCAACCGAAAATGTTGAAAAAATTTTGCAACCTACAGATCGTCTCAGAGATATTATAGAAGCTCAAAAAAGGGATAAACTACTTGATAAAGTTGTAAAACTAGCAGGAATATTTCATGAACATACAGGAATCTCTTATAGTAAAATGGGGATATCTGGATCTATATTACCGGGATTGTATAATCCAAATGTTTCGGATATTGATTTTGTTATTTACGGTCTTAAAAATCATAGAGAGGTAATGAAAGCTTTTGAGAATATAAAAAAGGAAAATGGGATACTCAAGGGTATTGAAGGTGAATATTGGAAGAAACTCTACAAAAAACGGATTAAGGATTCATCCTTAACTTATGAAGAATTTAGATGGTATGAAAACCGTAAACATAACAGGGGCATTTTGGATGGCACCCTATTTGATATTCTTCAAACTAAAGACTGGGACGAGATCCATGGAAGCTACGCTGCAATCAGATATGAACCAATGGGAACTGTCGAAATTGATTGTACAGTTACAAATTCTCTAGCTGCTTTTGACAATCCAGCAGTGTACAAGGTTGATAATGTGGAGATAATTAAAGGCCCTAAAGTTCCCATAACAGAGCTTGCTTCTTACACACACACTTATGCAGGACAAGCAAGAGAAGGAGAACGTATAACTGCTCGAGGAAAACTCGAAAAGGTTATTGGACAAAATATAAATTACAGACTTGTAGTTGGGACTACACGAGAATCAATCGGAGAATTTATAAAGCTTAAAAATTTTAAAACAAAAATTTAATTATGGAATGATACATTAACAATTGTTATATACCATTATCTTTGTATAATCTGGAATATAATTATTGGAGTGATTCTTTTGAAAGATATAGTAAATATTGGACTTATCGGTTTCGGAACTATTGGGAGTGGAGTCGTCGAAACTTTGAATAGAAACCTTGATCTTTTGGAAAATAAGGTGAATAAAAAAGTTAAGTTAAAAAAAGTTGTAGATTTAGATATAAAAACTGATAGAGGCGTAGTTATCTCCCCAGGAATACTTTCAACTGATATTGATGATATACTTGAAGATCCAGACATTGACATAGTGATCGAACTCATTGGAGGATACCAGCCAGCACTTAAATTTATTTTAAGAGCTATGGAAAATGGTAAACATGTCGTAACTGCAAACAAAGCATTGATTGCTAAACATTGGGATGAATTAATGATTTCTGCACAAAGAAACCACGTTAGAATATGTTTTGAGGCTAGTGTAGGTGGTGGAATACCACTGCTTCAACCACTAAATGAATGTCTTGCAGCAAATCATTTAGAATCCATTTACGGGATAATAAATGGCACTGCGAATTATATACTTACCAAAATGTCTGAAGAGAGCAGAAATTTTGAAGATGTTCTGAAGGAAGCACAAGAGAAGGGATATGCCGAATCAGATCCCACTTTTGATATTGAAGGGGATGATAGCGCTCAGAAACTTATAATACTTACCATAATCGGTTTTGGCATTTACGTAAAACAGGAACACTTCCATGTAGAGGGTATTAGCCACATCACCCAGGAAGATATCAGTTTTGCTAAGAATGAACTGAATAGTTGTATAAAACTCCTTGCAATCTCTAAGCTTGTGGATGGAAATCTAGAAATTAGGGTTCATCCCACCATTGTACCAATGGATCATCTTCTTTCAAGTGTAAATGGTGTATTCAATGGAGTATATCTGGTAGGAGATATTGTAGGACCAGTTATGATGTATGGTCCTGGGGCGGGTATGTTACCAACAGCAAGCGCAGTAGTTGGAGATTGCATAGACATTATTGAAAACAGGGAAAAACCTGTTCTTTACGGGCCTGCTGAAACCTCCGTGAGAAAAATTAGCAATATAAATGATTTAAAATCAAAATATTACCTTAGACTCCTAACAGAAGATAAACCAGGTGTTTTACATGAAATATCAGGCATACTTAGCGAATATAATATCAGCATTGGATCTATGATTCAAAAACAGGAAAATGAAGGAATCCCTATTTTCCTGGTGACACATACAGCACTTGAAATGGAAATGAGAGCAGCTGTTGAAAAAATTGACCAATTAGACTGTATTAAGGATAAAACTATATTCATTAGAGTTCTTTAAGAAGCTTTTGTATTTTTTCTCTTACTTAATTTTTTTTATTAAATGAATTTATATATTCACACATGTGTTCAACGAAATTTTATCAATAATATACAATGATTCAGTTTCTGAAGTTGTTCAAAACGCGAAAAAATGTCTTGCATGTGATTACTGTGATGTATGCGAATTTACCAAAGGATAAAAAAATAATCTAGAAAATAATTACTAATTGGATCTGATCATGGTCAAAACCATTTTAAATCTTTCAACTGCGTTTAGAGCGTGTGGAACATTACCAGGCATAATAATCATCTCCCCGCTCTTAACCACGTTTTTATTTCCGGAAATAATAATTTCTGCAGTACCATCAACAACTTGAACCATAGCATCAAATGGGGCTGTGTGTTCGCTTAATCCTTCTCCCTTATCAAATGCGAATATAGTTACAGTTCCAGTCTCCTTTCTTATGATCTCTCGACTAACGACAGAATTTTCCTGATAATCTATCAAATTTTCTATATTAAATGGCTTCGATTTCAGCTCTTCGGACATTTTTTACACCTCAGATCTCAGAGTTTTAATAATTCAAAAAATTCCATCTTAAATTCTTTAATTTTTTATAATAGAATTCAATCATTATCATTTGATTTATTGGCATTTTCTACGTGCATATATAGTTTGTTTACGAATAATACGAATTCTAACATAGAATCTACATAATCCCTTGCAGCATCTATATTATTGAGTTCATATTCCTTTTTATACATTGCTGTTTCAAATCGTCTCTCAAATGCTTCCCCTATGAAGTCCATTAAAAATTCTTCTAATTCTGATTTGTCACCTGTTTCAATTGCTTCTTCTGCCTTGTTTATAACAGAACTCTGGTTTAGACCAGAATGTTTTATCCCAGTATATGATTTTCCTTTTCCAGTCATATGAAGCCTTACAGCTGTTTCAAAAAACCAGTAGTCAGCAACTTCTGCTGCATCACCACTAAGCTCCCTGACTACAATAGTTTTATCAAAGGCATCTTTTAATTCTCTTTCTAAGTCTTTTTTCACATATGGGAGCACATAATTTATGTTTTCCATCTCTAATGCAAGTTCAGCGGCTGTTACAACCGGTCCATCCATTGTATCACAATGCGGTGCCATAATATCCCTCATATTTTTGTAACAGAATTTGTTTTTTTTTATTGTAGTCTTAAAATCTATATATACTTGTCTATTTATATTTAAATTATTTTTAATACTATTGAATTTACCCAATTTACTGCAAGGACTGATTAGGATATTATGTTATTTAGAAAATATAGCACTTTGCTATCTTAACCTTGATATTTTTTTTAATTATTCTTAAGATTCCTTTCATATTTCCCTATGATTATTTTTTTTGTATGGTTAAAACAAAAATATTATAAACCTCTATAACAAATTAGAATTGGTGATTTCTATGGATAAAAAGGCAGATGAACTAATAGAAAAGTGTAAAAATATGGACGAATCAACAGTTATGGGTTCTTGTCAAGTACTTTTGAATATGATGAAGGAAAAAGATGTGAAGCTTGAAGATGATCCAGACCAAACGTACATTGGAATGGCTGAAAATCTTAAGCCTCAAGATGTTTCTAAAGTTCTTGCAATGGCATTAAAAGTAAGGGAAAGTGGAGATATAAAAGACGTAGAGCTCAAAAATGCTGCAAGCAGGATTATAAGAGCAATAGAAATGAGTTAAATTATATTTTTCTTTTCTTTTTAAATTAAAGTTAATTATTATTTCTACTTAATTTTTTTAAAACATTTAGACCATATATTCGTTAAAACAGGATTTAACTCTGTTAAACTCTTTTTTATATTACTAAAACTATAAATTATCTGATGTCCTATATAATAATAAGGTGTTCATAATGGATGATAAAAAAACTAACGAACTGATGGCTAAATGTGAAGAAATGAAAGATGATCCAGCTTTAATGAAGGAATGCAAGATCATGCTGGATACTATGGCTGAGGAAAATTTTGAAATGGAAGACGACCCTGATCAAGACTATACTAACATGGCACAAAACATTTCTAAAGAAGATGTACCCAAGGTATTAGAAATGGCACTTAAAATAGCAAAAAGTGGAAAAATAAAGGATGATAAAATTAAGATTGCTGCAGAAAGACTTATCAGAACTTTAGAACCTTTATAACTTATTGTTAAAATTTCTTTCTTCCAATTTTTTTTATATCAAATATCGCTGTTTCAGCAACAGACATAACAGCCATTACACCAGCTTGAACAGGATCTGTGACAATAAGATCTGCCTTTTCAGTTACACTTCCAAGCATGTTAAGGCTTATAACAATTACATCGTGTTCCTTTTTAATTTCATCTATTGAGTCTGCAATTTTACCGCCCATTAAAGATCCAGCAAGTACTAAGGCGCCAATTCTTGGAAGTCTTCCAACAGCAGATACTGCTTCTGAAAGTTCCTGTTCTCCAACGAGGGGTATAGTATCTACACTAATCCTTTCTCCTCTGATATTATGACGATCAGCTTCAGTTATAGCTCCCTGTGCTACTTGTGCCACTTGTGCACCACCACCAATGATAATTATCCTTTTACCATAAATTTCTCCAAGGGAACGGTGGGTTTTAACTTCATCCACATTTCCATGGGTTCTAATATTGTTTGCCAGGGTTTCTATATCGTCTACATCTTCCAGTTCCATATAAACCGATGCAGATTCATCTTTTTCTATGAAAAGATGGGTGTATGAAATATTTATCCCACATTTTGCCATCATATCGGTTATATCTCGCAGCACGCCGGGTTTATTGTGAGCCTTGATGGTTATTGCAACCTCTTTCATAGTATCTCCAACTGAAAATTAACTCATTAAGTTAATATTAATATAATACTAAATAAATTATCCCATTTCTAATAAGTTCATTTATATCCAGATATTTTACCACTTAACAATGTAACTTCAATTTTTATTAGCGCTACCTTATTAAGAGCAGTTTTCGAGTATTCAAAAGAAGTCATTGATTCATTATTAGAATATTTAGACATTATAATATCGAGAGCTTCAATTCTTTTCTTGGAATCTTCTATGAAATGTGCATATCCCTCTCCTACAACACTCATATAATTCATTCCCCAGTCACATGATCTTTTAGATTTCGCTACTTTAGTTTTGATCTCAACCGCGAATGAAACTTTGTTGTTGACTTTTAAGATTTCTATCTTCCTTCCCTCTTTGGAGGTGTGTAGGTAAATATTGTGATCTTTAAACCCGAAGTTCATTGGTACCACATATGGACTGTCATTATAAGACAGGGCAATCACACAGTGATCTGCTTCTTGTAATATTGATTCTATGGTCTTTATATCCTTTATCTCTTTATCAACTCTTCTCATGGTTCCATCCTAATATCTTATTATTATCGTTTTCTAAAGATAATTGGTCAGCATAATTATAATTATTTCATTATTACAAAAAAAATTGGAATTGAATATAAAAATATCTAAATTTTAAATAAATTTTTTAGAATCAATATACAATATTAAAGTATGAAAAAGATTTATACTGAAATTCGTATAAATGCATCTCCAAGCATTGTATGGGATATATATTACTGATTTTGGTAACTACGGAAAATGGAATCATTTATCAGGGAAATATCAGGAATACCCAAAGAGGGTTCTGAAATTTATGTGTTTATAAAACCTCCAAATTCGGATGGAATGAAATTTAAACCGAAAATAATGAAATTTGATCGGAAAATGAATTAAAATGGCTTGGAAAGTTATGGATTCCAAAATTATTTGATGGCGAACATAGTTTAATTATTAANNGTTCCATTATTCTCAAATATGTTAAATGATACTAAATCTGGATTCCTAATGATGAATCAAAAGCTAAAACAAGAAGCTGAGAAAAAAATGTTATAATATGAATTTATTTTACCTGTTATGCATAAGAAAAATTTATTTTTGATTAAAATCTCTTTTTAAATTAACTATCTTAAAAATTGTAATTTGCAATAAGTAATACAAGTTAAATACCCTAAATTTTAGTTAAAATGATCAAATAGGTGAATAAGGAATTATAATCCATTATATCCAAATAATAACAATTTATGAATTAGTTCTGAGTATTTTTATATTTTAAATCGAGTAATTTATTTATGATAAATGGTGATAATGAATTAGGAGAAGTATTAGTAATAGGAAGTATGATCAGTTGGAAGTTAAAGATAGATTTAGAGAGATATTTGATGAATCCCCCATAGGGATCCTTATTTATGATAAAAAGGGTAAATTAATCGATATTAATCAATCTGCTCGAAAGATTGGAATGAGTTATAAATTAGAAGATATTTTAGATAAAAATATATTTGATAATCCCAACATTGCCCCCATAAAGGAAAAATTGCTTAAAGAAAGATTAATAGAATTTCAAACACCATTAAACCCGGGAAATATTAAGGATGATGATTATGATAATTCAAAAAACTTTGATTCAGTTTTAATTAATTGGAATGTATCAGTTACAGATTCAGGGTTTTTGGTTCAGATTCAAGATATTAACAAGTGCAAAACATCCCAAAAAACTCATAAAAAGCGTGATGAAAAATTTGATAGATTTTTTGAAGATGATCTGACTGGTGACTTCATTGCAACACCGAAGGGTAAAATAATCAAATGCAATCCTTCATTTGTGGAGATATATGGTTTTGATAATCATGAAAAAGCCTTGAAATCTGAAATTTCAGACTTCAACTCTAATGACTGGATAAATCTGATTAACATGATTAAGATAGAGTGTAAAATCAAGGGTCATCAGAGCTGGCATAGAAGACCCGATGGTAAGTTAATTCATGTAGTTGCCAATTTAGTAGGTATTTTCAGCGATTCAGGCAAACTAACCCATGTGAAAGGTTACATATTTGATGATACTGATCGTAAAAAAGCTGAAGAATATCTTCAAGCAAGTGAAGAGAAATATCATAGTCTTTTTGATGAAGATCTAACTGGCGATTTTATTGCTACAATTGAAGGGGAAATACTTGAATGCAACCCAGCATTTGCTGAGATATACGGTTTCAATAACCGCGAATTAGCTTCTAAATGCAATATTTCAAAATTTAATTCATTTGACTGGCCATACATGATCACCCGTTTGAAGAAGGAACGTAAATTACAAGGTTTTCAGAGCTGGCAAAGAAGGTCTGACGGTATGAGAATTCACGTTGTTGCTAATCTCGTAGGTATTTTTAATGATTCAGATGAACTTGTCAAAGTTAAAGGCTATGTATTTGACGATACTGATCGTAAACAAGCTGAGGAAGAACTCGCCCGTAGTAAAAATCAGATGACAGAAATATTAGATAGTATTCAGGACGGATTCATTGCTTTGAGTCCGTATTGGCATTTTATTTACGTTAATCGATGCGCATCAGAATACTTTGGAGTTGATTATGAGGACCTTATTGGGCAAAACTTATGGGAA
Organism: Methanobacterium sp.; assembly: GCA_003162115.1. GTDB lineage: Archaea > Methanobacteriota > Methanobacteria > Methanobacteriales > Methanobacteriaceae > Methanobacterium_B. The sequence goes on along the minus strand of PMMV01000066.1, from coordinate 3,839 downwards.
ACCTTACCAGAACTCATCGGAACCAATTATGAATCATCTTTTCGTATAGCAATTGAAACACAGGAGATCCAACACTTTGAGACATTGGGGCTGCATAATCCTGATCACTGCTTTGAATTCACTGTTTATCCATCAGCTGACGGAATCTCTGCATATTGGAGAGATATTACCAACCGCAAAAAATTAGAAAATTCGAATAAGAAGTAAAATTAAATGAAATAAAATAACCTTAAAAATTATTAAAAATATTTTATTCGTCTAATCGGTTTTTAATTATTCAATTTATCTTCTGATTATATTGCTAGCTCCAATAGCCACTAATAATAGTATTGGCCATATTTCTAGTCTTCCTGTCCACATATCTACTATAAAAGTTAATTTAACAATTACTGGTGAACTGGCTGTAATTAGATTAGTTGTAAGTCCCACATTGCTCATTGCTGATGCTACTTCAAACAAAACTTGTGGAATGTTTTGATAGTAATACATGGTAACCAAAACGCTCAGAGTATAAACCAATAGATAAACAAACACAAACAGGCCAGTTAATTTTAATAATGTATCATTTACTTTAACTTCCTTTACATGATGGATTTTGCGTGAAATAACAGCACTTTGGGGAAGTAAAAACGATCTGATCTCCCACCAAACAGCTTTAAACATAATACCTATTCTAATCCATTTTATACCTCCACCAGTTGAACATGAACCTGCACCGATAATCATAAGCAATGTAAGAATAAAAATGGCCAATCCAAGGTACTGTCTTATTATTTCGTCTCCATTAGATGTTTGCAGACCTGTTGTGGTAATTGCAGATACCACTTGGAATACTGAATATCTCAATGATAACAGTAAATTATGCCCATAGAAAGGACTCTGATAAAGGACTATCGCAACAATAATGGTACCAGCAATTATTAAAGGCCACGAAACTCTTGTTTCTATATCCTTAAAGTACTCTCTCCATTTTCCTTTAAGAACTGTGTAGTGTAAAGCAAAGTTGGTTGCACCTATGATCATGATAATAATTGCTACAATCTCTATCCATAAGCTGTGATAATGGGCCAAACTCGCATTCTGCATTGCAAAACCACCNNCTATTGTATATAAAAAATAAATATAAAGTATAATCCTTGAGGTATGCCTTATACTCGGTAGTATCCGTTCGTCCCTACCTTCTGCAGAGTACATTCTCATTATATTAACCGCTGGGGAAGATAGAATGGTTAAAGCTAGAACAATGATCCCTACTCCGCCCAACCACTGCATGAATGCTCTCCAGAAGTCCATGGTGTAGGCTGCTGCATCTAAATTTACATACATGCTGAATCCGGTGGTAGTGTACCCTGACATGGCTTCAAAATAACCATCCAAGTATGTTAGGTCTCCTGAAAAATAAAATGGAAGAGCTGATAGTGCACATGCTATTAGCCAAATTCCAGTGGCAAAAATCATAGCCCCCCTTAGAGATAAATCTGCCTGCTTTTTAAAGAATTTATAAAGCAGTACGCCCATGACTATGCTGATAATAGAAGAATAAATAAATGGTAGAATGTATTTATATTCACCATAAATAAAGGACACAACAATAGGTAATAGCATTAGAAGTCCTAAAAAAATGCAAATAAAGCCTGTATAGTGGAAAAGGGAACTTATTTCTCCTTTTTTTATTTTGTCAATTGAATACATCTAAATATCGTCCCCTGAACTCTTCTATAACTCTTTATCTACAATTTGGTAAACATGTTCATAACCTTTTTGGCATATTTAGTTTTCACCAGAATAGAAATTTTCATGCCTTTCTTTAAGACCATTTCAGGTTTTGGAATGATTAAGTTATCATTTTCGTAAACTGCTACAATTAGAAAGTTATCATCAGGACTTACGTCACCAATTGTTTTGCCAATTGATTTTTCGTTTTCTAATTTGATATCTAATAATTCTGCATCTCCTTTACCCATTACGACTAAGTCGGCAATTTTAGGCCTTATTATTAATTTTTCAACATAGCTTGCGGTGGTTAATTCTGGACTTACTACTGAGTCAATTCCAATCTTTTTAAAAGCATTAGAATGCCTTGTATCACTCACCCTTGCAATTATTTTTGGAATTTTATACTCCCTTACAAGAATTGATGCCAACAAATTTACCTCATCATTTCCAGTGGCAGCTACAAAAACATCAGCATCTTCTACATTTGCATCTTCCAAAACCTTACTATTTGTACCATTTCCACAGATGACCATGGCATCTAATTCAGAAGATGCAATATTACACAAGGTCTCATCATTTTCAATTAGTGTAACATCATGACCATCAGAAATCAATAAAGAGGCCAATGCCAGCCCCATTCTTCCTCCGCCCATTATCACCACATACATTTCTAAGACCCCTTCATTGCATATTGTACATTAATTAATGAAAATACTTAATATAATTCAATTGATTTATGATATTACGTTAACCGGTACCTTTGCTCCTTTAACAACTCTGTCTGTTGTTTTTCCAAGCAAAAATCTTTCTAAGCCATGTTTACCTGATTTACCTATAATTACTTGATCTACTCCTTCATCATCTATAGTTTTAAGTATGACATCTGCAGGTTTTCCCTCTTTAATGAGGATTTTAAATTCTATGTTTTGGCATTTACCATTGCATTGATTTTCTTCTAGTTGCTTTTTAAAGCGTTCAACAGCTCTCTTTCCATCAGCCCTTAATTCTTTATCTAAAGTTTCCCTGACATCTGGTTGAGGTATAGCATCCAAGTAATCGGTGTCGATTACGTTTAAAACAATTATTTCATCACCGGTTAAATCTGCATGAGATATAGCATATTCTCCTGCTCTTTCAGCGTTTTTTGATCCATCTGTAGGTAATAATATCTTTTTATTCATTTGATACTCCTCCCTAATTTCTTTTTATTTTTTAATTTTTATCTAATTGATCTTTAAGTAAATTTAAAAAATAAAGTTATTAATTTGCAGAATTTTGTTCTACAAATTAATTTTTAATGTGTTTTATCCTATGAATGGTTTGGCTATGGTTAGCATTATTATTATGGTCACAATAATTCCAATTACAACCATTGGTATTCCTGCCTTTAATATCTCCTTAATTTTCACATATCCGGTTCCGTATGCCATTGCAACTGTTGGATCTGCCATTGGGAACATGAACGAAAGCGAACATGAAATAGCAACGGGTATAGCATAAATTCCTATAGGCTGACCCTGAGCAGCAGCCAAAGTAACTGCAAGAGGCACCAAAATTGCAGACAATGCAATATTTGACATTACCTGAGTGAAAACCACAGCAATAACCATCAACAACAGCATAATGGTTAGAGTTGAAACGTTACTTCCCATAGCACCAATCAAATGAGTTATAATATACGTAGCAGCACCAGTATTTAAAAGTGCAGCTCCAAGGGACAGTGCTCCTCCAAAGAAGATTATTAATCCCCAATCCACACCTTCCTGAGCATCTTTCCAGTCAATAACACCAGAAACAAAGTACAAAGCAGCACCAATCAAAGCAACTGAATAACTGTCAATACCCGTAATACCTGTCGTAACCCACAATCCTATAGTAAAAAACAGTATTACAGCAGTAATCTTCTCTTTCCTGGTAATAGATCCCATCACATCAATTGCTTTGTTTAGGGTGTCGTGTCCTCCAACAATACCATCAACTTCAGGTGGGAAAATCCAGCCTAACAATTTCCAGGTAACAAATAACATTATAATAGCAAGCGGGAATCCAAACACCATCCAGTTAACAAATGGTAAGTGAGTGTACGCTGCAGCCATCAAGTTGGGAGCAGTACCAATCTCAGT
>PMMV01000010.1:6115-9496 GCA_003162115.1 Methanobacterium sp. | reverse complement strand
TCTTCTTGTGTTTCAACTAGTATTGCATTGGATGGATCGTAATTAGGTTTTGGTTCTTCCAATGAATCAATTTTTTTAAGAAGTGTTTTAATTTCTTCTAACGGAAGTTGGCTCACAGAATACTTGGCTTTCATAACAAAATCGATATTATCCGTGATAGTCTTTTCATTTTTAAGCGGGCTCATTAAAAGTATCCTATTCTCACTGTACTTGGTATTGGCAAATCCTAGTATTTTCTCAATTATATCATTGTAGATATGCTCAGACTGATCTGTTTTCAGAAATTCTTTGTTAGGATTACCTAGAAATGTATTTATTATATGAATGGCCTTTTTTTGACTTACCCCTTCTATACTGTTTATACGATCTACTTCGTAGTTTTGAACCGCTTTTAAGAATTCTTTCTCACTACCAAAGCTTGAGATGATCTTTTCTGCCTGACGCTCGCCTATTCCCTTTATTTTCCTTAGATCCAATCTACCACCGTTTTTATTAAAGTCCATTTGCAGTCTATTAATTGTTAGTATCTGATCCTAGTTATAAATGATTTTAGAGTCCATATGATAAGTTCAAATATTCTTTATTATTCCAAAAAATTGCATCTAAATTATATTATTTACTGATTATAGTTTTTAAGAACAAATTATTGGTTTTTTTAGATTTTCTATATTTTATAATGATTTTAGGTTATTTACATTTTTTACTTAATAATCCCGGCCTAAATAATAAGCTGAATTAATTGTATTCAATAACACATTCTTGTAAAAACTTTTAATTTTAACGAAGATCAAGTATTTCTAGAGCTTTAAAAATAGGTATGAGAATATAAATTTAATTTCATCGAAAATATATTTGGAGTTAGAATGGATTTTATAATATACATCGTTGTACTGCTTCTTACCGGTGCCCTGGTTGGATTTGCATCTGGACTTCTTGGAGTTGGCGGAGGTTTCATTCTGGTGCCTATCCAATTTTTCCTGCTAACATCCTTAGGGTTCGATCCAACAACTTCCATTAGGGTTGCATTCGGTACAAGCCTGGCTGTGATTCTTCCTACTGCAATTAGCGGTACATTTGGTCACAAACGCAGAGGTGTGGTTGTAACAGGACCAACCATATTAATGGGCATTTCAGGATTAATAGCTGCACTAATAGGAGGAACCATTGCATCCAACACTCCCGGAGTTTACCTTAAAATCCTTTTTGGGTTTTTGGTTTTTATAGCAAGTATATGGATGTTAACTGCTAGATATCCTGAAAGTGATACCGAACCAAAAAGTGGAATTTTAAACTATATATCAATAGGTTTTATTGCTGGAATGCTATCTGGGCTACTTGGAGTAGGTGGTGGGGTTATTTTGGTTCCTATTTTAGTTATACTCATGGGATTCAAAATGATCAAAGCTGTTGGAACCTCGACAGCAGTGATAATTTTCACTTCATTGGGGGGAATAATTGCCTACACATTAAATGGTGTCAACACAAATGGACTGCCACCATATTCAATTGGATATGTCAATCTTGTTCAACTATTAGTATTGGCGGTAATTAGTGTTCCAATGGCCCAAATAGGTGTAAAAGCATCCCACAAACTTCCTGAAAAACAGTTGAGATATATATTTATTTTTGTGATGTTTTACATAGCTTTGAAAATGATAGGTGTTTTCACTTGGATAGGACTTCCATTATAGAAAAAAATTAAAAAAAAAATTATTAGTTAAAATAATAACGATAAATATTTTAATCATTGAAAAGCTTGTTTATAAGCCTCATGATCCTTAAGATGGGAGGTGTAGGATCTGATGATTCCCACATTGATGATGAAGCTAATTCAAGATAACATTTTAATTTTTTCAATGATATTGGTCTATTTTCAAGGAATTTATACGTATTAACTGCAAGATCTTCGCTCTGATAACAAGGGTTCATTTCCGTTGCCTTTTNNGGATATTCAGGATCCAAATTCAAAATCTTAGTGAAACATGCAGCAGCTTTTTGCAATCTCTCTATTATGAAATAGATGAGCCCCATATTTCTCCATGCATCTATAAAATCCGGATAAATGCGTAAAGATTTATCATAGTATGATAATGCTTGTTCAAGCTTCCCGAGGTCGTAATAAAGATTTCCAATATTGAAGGAAATATAAGCATTATCAAGATCTTCCATTTCAACAGGTAACACATCTTCCCTTGATGATTCTTTGGAGAGTATTTTGTTTTCGAATTCGGTAATTTCTATCTGTTTTTGTGTTTTTTTTATTTCTTGTGCTAGATCTGGTTGGTGTTCTGTGTTTTGTTCTTTTAGGAGGTTTTCTAGTTTTTCTATCTGTTTTTGTGGGTCGGGATAAGTTTTTATGAGAACTTCTATGTGTTCTTGTAGGTTTTCTGGGTGTTGAGATAATATTTCTTCTTTGAATTCCGAGTACTCCTGATTTTTTATTTCCTCCTTTATAAGCCAGAATAGATCATCATCTGAAAATTCCATCTTTCTATAGCTTAATAACTCTCTAAACTTTTTAATATCTCCAAGTTCGTAGTTGAAACGAGATTTTCTAACAAATGTTTCAATATAAACATATTTTCCATTGGCCCGGATTAAATTTCTATTTTCTTTCAGTTCCTTAATTTGGAATTTCTTAAGAATAGAAGGGGAAACCTTTTCATCGGATGTTTGGACATCTTTAACAAGTATTTTGTTTTCGAATTCGGTAATTTCTATCTGTTTTTGTGTTTTTTTTATTTCTTGTGCTAGATCTGGTTGGTGTTCTGTGTTTTGTTCTTTTAGGAGGTTTTCTAGTTTTTCTATCTGTTTTTGTGGGTCGGGATAAGTTTTTATGAGAACTTCTATGTATTCTTGTAGGTTTTCTGGGTGTTGAGATAATATTTCTTCTTTGAATTCCGAGTACTCCTGATTTTTTATTTCCTCCTTTATAAGCCAAAGTACTTCTTCATCAGTAAATTCCATCTTTCTATATTGAAGTAACTCACGAAGCTTCAAAATATCATTAAATTCGTAATCGTAACGGGATTTCCTGTTAAACCCTTCGATGTAGTTGTAATGTGAATTTTTCACAAAATTTTCGATATAGATATGGTAACCACTTTCAATAAGTTTTTTTCTTTTAAATTTTAGTTCTTTAAAGGATGATACATGACTTGATTCATCTGTACCTGATATAGTTTCTTTCAAAGGTTCTTTGGTTGGAGCTAACTTCGATAATCTTGCTTTAGAATCATCTTTTTCAACCTGATGAAGAATTTTAAACTCCCTTAGTTGATTCAGTGCGATGATAGCACTATCCCTAAGGTTTTGATCATCACCCCTCAAATCCTGAATTAAAGGATCTAATGCAATTCTTCCTAGTGCTGTTATTGCTTC
>PMMV01000010.1:0-6067 GCA_003162115.1 Methanobacterium sp. | reverse complement strand
GGATCTCCGATTTTTCCCAGTGCTTCTGCTGCTTTCCATCTGATTCCTATGTGTTGATTGTTGAGGGTTTGTATTAGTGGTGAAACTGCTTTTTTGTCTCCGATCCTTCCTAGTGCTGTTATTGCTTCTTCTTGTATAGTTATATCCGGATTTTGGAGTTGTTGTATCAGGGGTTCAGTTGCACGGGAATCTCCTATTCTTTCAAGAGCCATCATAGCTTCTCTGCGGACATTTTCAGCATCGTCGTTTAATGCATGGATTAAACCTTCAACATCACCATTCTCTTCCATCTCTTCTATCCTGGTTTTCAAGAGATTAAATACCCTCATAATATCACCACAGTAATTTTCTATTAGCTGATCTGATAGCTATATGTACATGTAATATTTTCCAAACTAGTCGTTCAACTGATTAATGCAATTTTAATTATAAAATTATTATTTCCTAAAATATATTCCATTTTCTTGTTTAATAATAATATTCATTTTTAAACTCATATCATCCGAGAATAAAAGAATTTTATCTAATCACGTGCTCAAGTGATGGTTTTTACTATAATGGTTTTATATCTATATTAAGCTCTAAAGGCAAAGAATATGATACATAAGAATAAAATAGGGATTCAGAAATATTTCTATTATTTTATTTCTCTTTTACACCTTTTAAAAAATTTCCAGTTGTAATACCACCTGTGGAAATAAGTTTAATCTGGGATTTAAGTCTGTTTATATTTCTATTGGTGTTAAAATCATTTTCAATGTATCCCAAACCCTTAGAGTAAATGGAGGTCATTTTCTTGGCGTAATCATATGGTTTATTTCGTAAGTCAACAATAATACCGTCTATACCCATTTGGGATATTTTAGGAAGATGGTCTAATAAACAAAGTTCAACTGAGTTTAAAATATGTGTATGTCCTTCTGAGTCAATTTTAATTGGAAAAATTTTTTGTCTTTCATCTTGAATTCCCCAGAACTGATTTTTCATAGTAGAACTTTCTCCTTGGGGTACTATGGATAGTAAACAGTCCTTAGAAATTAGTGCATCAACATTGCCTTGAACAACTATTTCAAAACGATTTTTTATACCTTCTAAACGTGAATTTGTAATAACACTTCTCAAATCTTTTTTTGGAAGCTCTGCCGAAGTTGTTAGTGTGGTAAAAATTTTTGATAGTATTAGTACGGTTTTTCTGTTCCAAATATTAAGTCCAGCAGAACCAGATAATTTTAAATCGGGAGCCACTTGTTTTATTCCGGTAGCAGCACCTAAACCATCAACCATGACTTCTTCTAAACCAAGTTCTAATTGAAATTCTAAAATTTTGTAATAATGGTTAATTTGATTTTGATGGGTTATCTGGGGCCACTTCCAAATAAATTCTGCATTATATTTATCGCATAAATTTTTAGCTGAGATTAAGAGAGAGGAAATTCTATCATTCTCCTCTAGATCAACATTTTCATTGGTGTCCAACGAATTCGCATCGATTTGAGAACAGGGATTGCAATTATCGTTACAATTCTTAATTGGATTGGGTTCGAAATATACACGTTTGGCACCGGCTTCTAACGCCCCTTTAACATTGTCAAGACTGTCAGTGTAGACTGAAAGAGTAATCCCATTAGAATTTAATGTTATATCAAGATATTCCATGTCCATAAATGATTTTTTAATATTTTTAAAACGATTTTCTGCGACTTGAACTTTAAATTCAGATGGTTTATATGTTTCTAATAGTTTAGATTTCGATTTTTCAAGAAATTCTCGCCTGAATTGATTCAATTTACTTATGGGTGAAAAAAGATCTCCAGAATATTTAATTGAAACTTTTCTTAAGATAAAAGGTGTGTTACCTGTTTTTTGGAGTTGATTTTCAATTTGATCCCTGCTCAATGGTCTTTTAAGAGCTTTTTCCATTTTAAAATCGGATTTTAACTTTACTATATGTTTCATACCATCAAATCCATTAAATTCTCCCCTAAGATGGGCTTTAAGATCATCATCCCAACTCATTATAATATCTATTGGAATTGAAGGTTTGGATTCATCGTTCATTATTTCTTTAGCCTCATGATTCAATGATATTGAACGTGTCAGATACAATTTTGAACCAACCTTCACAGGACGTCCTACGTTCAATAGTAATCTATCCTGTTTATATTCTGGTGTATTTTCCAATGCCATTCCAAAGGACTGAAATTTATTAGAGTGTTTAATGGGAGATAAAAAGGCAATCCCATCTCCTTTTTCGAGTTTAAAATTATTTTCCAATTTTACTATTATGGTATTTGTTTTTATTTTGAATTGGTGTACCTTTCCAATATAAAGACCCTGGTTTCCTGGAACTTCACGACCCATAACTGATTCCTTGTTTGATTCTGTAAGATATCCTCCAGTAAATCCTCTGTTGAATGCTAATTTAAGTTTGGAAATGTCTTCAATATTAGTTTTCCAGTTGCCCTTTGATATAAAGTTTAAAGCTTTTCTGTAGATCTTTACAACTATTCCAACGTATTCCGCAGACCTCATACGTCCTTCTATTTTCAATGAATCAACTTTAGAATCAGTGATATTATCTAAATTTTCGTAAACTGCAAGATCTCGTGTACTGAGGAGATATTTCTCATTTAGATCTATTGTACGGATGTCTAGTGGTCTTCCAAACTCATCAACTTTTCCTTTAAGTAGGGTGTATTTTTTACGGCATGGTTGTGCGCACATTCCTTTATTTCCACTTCTACCACCTATAAATGAAGATAAAAGACACTGTCCGGAATATGAGTAACATAATGCACCGTGCACGAATATTTCTATTTCTACTCTTTTTCCAATAGTTTCTCTTTTAATTTCTTCGACCTCAGAAATTCCGAGTTCCCTTGATAAAATAATCCTCTTGAAACCGAATTTTGATGCCCATTCTACCCCCTTAACGTTGTGAATTGTCAATTGTGTAGATGCGTGCATATCCAGATCTGGAACTATTTCACGGGAGAGACATGCAATGCCCAAGTCTTGAATTATCACGGCATCTATACCAGTTTTATATAACCATATAAGATATTCTGCAACGGATAATATCTGTGAATCATTTATGAGGGTGTTAACTGTTACATACACCTTCACTCCCCGAAGTTTAGCATATTCTAATCCTTCTTCAATTTCCGATTTGCTGAAGTTGGTTGCAAATTCCCTAGCACCAAATTTTTTACCAGAAAAGTAAACAGCATCTGCCCCAGCATTAACTGCTGCTTTTAATGCGTCTATTGAGCCTGCAGGTGCCAGAAGTTCGGGTACATAATTTTTTGCCATATTTTTTCCTCAGAATTATTATATGTGTAAAGCAATTAAAATTTTTTAAAAATAAATCAAGGGATAATGATAAAAGGTTAGTCAACAAATCAAAATAAAATGTTAAATATTCAAGGTGAAATGAATGAATGCATATTTAGAAATTCTTCGGCCTTTCAATGCCCTTATGGGTGTTATTGCTGTACTGCTTGTGGCTCTTATAAGTGGAAACTTTAACATATATGTTCCAGTCGCATGTGTTATTGTTTTCATATTTACAGGGGCAGGAAATGCAATTAACGATTACGTAGATCATAAAATCGATGCCATTAACAAACCTGAAAGACCAATACCCTCGGGTAGGATATCATTAAATTCAGCTGCAATCTACGCAACATCACTCTTCGTTATTGCTACGATTATGGCATTAGCAATTGGATTTGTTCCGGGCATTATAGTGGTTTTAAGTGCAGTCTTAATGTTCTTATATGCATATCGGCTTAAAAAATCGTGTTTAGTAGGAAATTTGAGCATCGCGTTTTTAACTGGACTTTGTTTCGTTTTTGCAGGGGTTGTTCTTGGAACTATTTTTGTATCAATTCTCCTGGGATTTTACGCTTTTCTCATGACAATGGCCAGGGAAATTGTGAAGGACATGGAAGATGTTGAAGGAGACAGTATTGAAGGAGCTTCAACATTCCCTATACGATTCGGAATGAAGGCCTCCGCTATTTTAGCTGCATTTTTTATGATTCTGGCCAGTTTAACAAGTCCTGCACTCTATATAATAGGTATTTTTAATGTAATCTATTTAATAGTACTCATATTTGCCATTGTACTCTTCCTAACCTGTGCTGTATCCATACTAAGGGATCAATCACAAAAAAATACTCGAAAAGTCTCTAAAAGAATTAAAATTGGTATGGGAATTGTTTTTTTAGCATTTGCACTTGGATCCCCTATAATAACAGATTTATTACAAATGATATGATCTGAAACAATAAAAAAAAGATAAATACTAAATGGAAAATTTGTTATTAATAAAATTATAAGATTACAATCAGCTGGATTATATGTATATAAAAGTTAAACCGATAGGAATAATCAATTCACCCTACTCTATTAAAGAGGATTCACCTCTACAGGGTCGTTATTCGGATAAAAATAGTACTATAACAGTTTTCGATGAATTTGCAGATGGACTCGAAGGTTTGGATAATAATAAATATTTAATAATCCTCTATTGGCAGGATCGTGCAGAGCGTGATAAACTAAAGGTCATTCCACACGGAAAAACAGAAAAAAGGGGAGTTTTTTCAACAAGAGCACCTGTAAGGCCTAACCCTATAGGGCTTTGTTTAGTTGAACTTGTAAGCCTAAAAGAAAATAGGATCACCGTTAAATGGCTTGATGCAATGGATGGATCACCCCTTTTGGATATCAAACCATACTGGAAATTAGACCTTCCAGATATACAAGAAAAATAAGATAAAATCACTATTTTTTATTTCAAATTGTTATTCTTAAATGTTGATTCACAACTTGAAAAAAAAGAAATTTTAAATTGTGGCGAAGTATAAGGTTGAACCTTTTCCAAGTTGAGATTCGACCCAGATTCGACCCAGATTCGTCTACTGTGTCTTTCCACGATTCTTGCAGATTGGTAACCCTATTCTATGGATGATGGTTAATTTTTTTGTTTATTGATTATTTGATTTTAATTCCGGTTTCAACTAAATCTTGTGATCATTTCTTCTCTCTGGAAGAGGGATTTGTTTATATAAAATATGATTATATCCAAAATTAGGAGAATAACTGAAAATATTAGTATTGTTTTAGCGTCTAGTGAAATATATCCGGCTTCTCCTAAAATAAATACAACAAGTAAAGGAAAATATACGGCACCCCATAACTTTGTGCTGTTCGAACATCGCTAACTCTTATTGAGATGAGGGTATTGAATTCGGTACCAAAAAGGCAAGCAAGAGGTGTAGCAATAAGTAAAAATACGGCCGCAGTCCAATTAGGATACAGAATGTAACCCAATTGTTGGAAAGTAATGATATCAATGCCAATCATAAATATGATAGCGCCAAGATATGTTGCTAGAATACATGGTATGAAAGCAGATAAGATTTTACCTAGAATGATTTCACCATCAGTTAGGGGTGTTGCCATGAGTGGTTCTAATGTTTTTTCAACTTTCTCACCCATAACACTATAAGAAGCAACAGCAGTAGGAATAATTGCCGCTAAAATAATGAACCAGAATAAAAGCCCATTAAAAGCAGGAATATAAGTGGTATATGGAGAAGGACTCGCATTATGAATAAGTAATAAGATTATGGTGAAACCGATTCCAACTGCCAATGGAAATATGGTTAATGTATAAAGAATACTTTTCTTATTTTTAAATATTGCAAAATCTTTACTAACAACATTCCAAGCGTTTTCGAAATCCATTTTACTCACGCCTCACGTAGTTCAGGTAAACTTCTTCTAAAGTAGATTTGACCTCATTGACTAATTGTATGCGGCCACCTGCACTTTGAATAGCCTTCAAGATATCAGGATTCTCCAATTCAGGATCAATTACATTAATAACTAGTTTGTTATCAATAACCTCAACTTCTCCTGATTTAAGTTTCTCAACAGCCATTATAATCTTATCATTAACGATTTCAAGTTGGATAACTGTTTTAGTACCACTTAATGATTGAATTAAATTTTCAGGAGTATCCACAGCCAACAATTTAGTTTTAATTATCCCTACTCT
>PMMV01000090.1 GCA_003162115.1 Methanobacterium sp. | reverse complement strand
GTTCCATGCCATACCATTGGTATTGGTCCTGTCTGTCCGTGTTCCTTTGCAAGAGTTTCCACATGGGCCATCATTTCATCGTAGGTGTTGTAAGTTACTCCATCGGACACATATTTGTATCTGCCGTCAGGTACACCGAACAAAGCCACTTTAAGAGAATCCAGTAGGTTGATCTGGCTCAAACTTTTAGAACCTCCCCCCTGAGTGTCGATGAAAGCAACTTCTATTATGTAAACACCGCTTTGAGAACTTGAACTTGAACTATTCAGTTCTTGCCAATAACTACGATAGTTGGATGTTCCTTTAAAGTGTACTACCAGGGCACACTGTGATCCTCTATCAGCTGCGTACTGTGCTAAAAGTTGAGAATGCTCATTTCCAGGATACATATCTGGATTTAATACTTTGACAAATGCGAGTCTTCCTAAGGGTTCAATAGGACCATTTGAAACCGTAATATAAGAATAACCTATAATCACGACCAAGATTCCCAATGCAACCAATGCCCATCCTTTACCACTCATAATTTTCACCATAAACTTAAATTAATACTACTTTTTTTTGAAGTTCTTCAATTCAATCTATCTAAAAAAAGTGAAATTAAAAATTCTTTTTCTATAAAATCTTTAATAAACTTCAAAATCATAAAAACCAGAATAACAAAAATTTTCAAAATTAATTTTTCTTTTTTCTTTTTCTAATTCTTTTTTTTCTAATTCTTTTTATATTTCATTAAATTTAATTGGATGATTTTAGTTAAATATCTATTCCCTAATTACACCCGAATTGTAATACCAAAATTTTTAACTATTAAATATTGGAAATAAAATAGATATAATATTTCAAAATTCTTGGTATTATTAGACATTTTTGTTCAGAAACTCAACCAATTTTTTATTGGTACCAGATGTTACCGGTGGTCCGTGGCCCGTTAAGATCACTTCAATATCCAAATTCACCCAACTTTTTAATGGACTTTTTAAACGCTTCTTGATCATCGAGAATACTGGGACCTTCAATTTTATCTTTGGAATAGTTTAAGTTGTCACCAACAAATATAACCTTATTATTGGGGTTATAAAGGCAGATGCTTCCAGGGGTATGTCCCGGTGTATGTATTACTTGATAATCGGATATTTGATCCACTTCTTCGAGAATTATGTCTGCTTTAACTGGTTGCGTTTGATAGATGAACTTGATAATCCTTACCAATGCCTCATTAATAAGGAGCCTGTTTGAACTTTTTCTCCTGAAATATATTCTGCATCGTCACTGTGAATTGCTACTTTAGCTCCTGTTATCCTTTTAAGCTTATCAAGACTTCCAGTATGGTCAAAGTGATGATGTGTAATCATAATGGTTTTTATATCCTTTGGGTCTCTTTTTAAATTCTTTTCCATGTAATTAATAATTTCATTGGATCTCCCTGGAATTCCTGTGTCAACCAAGAATATTTCATTGTTCAGTACAATGTAACAATTTGAAACTCCTTTAAACTCGCATATACCATTTGCAACTTCCATAAATATCACTTACCGTTATTTATCATTTTTATATCTATTTTAACCCTTATTCACGATTTTCAAGGGCTTTAACAAATTTTTTTGTTTCTTCAGCCATGAAGAGAATTTGTTTATGATAATCTTTTATAGATTCCAGTTCATCAATAAATTTCTCGTTATCATCATATTTTCTGATGATTTCTGAAAGTTTTTTTAGAGAAAGTTTAAGGCTCTGCTGGAAACGTTTTTTCTGGAGTTCTATGAAGAATGAGGTAATGGTTTTGTCCATTCCTACATATACCTTTCTGGAGCGGGGTTTCTTAAATTTTTTAACCATTTGCTTGTCTTCCATAGCTTTAATGGTAGTGCTGAGGTTAGACAAGCTGTATCCCGTTATCAAAACAAGTTCGCCTAATGATATCCCTTCTTCTTCGCTTTGAAGTACATGTATTAATCTTGAAGGCAAATCATCCAGCCCTATAGCTTTACCTGACTCATAAACTATTTCTCTAAATTCATTTGTTGTGAATCTTCTGTTTTCATGTCCATCGGAAATATTTATTTGAAGTATTTGTACACGTTTTGGTTTCTTTTAGGTGCCTGTGGATTTTTTGTTACCTTGTAACCCAATGCAACTCCAAAATGAACTTCATGGTCTTCTGGAATCTCTAATTTTTTCATGTTATCAGGGTTTACAAAGAAGAATCTTGCAAATCCTATCCAACATGATCCAATATCCATGCTTTCTGCTGCTAGGAGCATGTTCTGTACTGCAGCTGCACAGTCAACTAATGGTGTTGTTGCATCCTTTCTTCCAGAGACTATTAAGACTGTGGGTGCTCTATGAAAGATGTTGAAGTCTTCCATTGCACCAAGTTTGGAGATCCATTCAATTTCCATTGTCTGCATTACTTTCTTGGCTCCATCATTGATCTCCTTTATCAGATCCTTATTCTGGATTATGGTAAAGTGCCATGGCTGGTCATTGTGACCTGTTGGAGCATATATGGCTGCTTCAAGAATNNCATTATTTTTAGAATTTCTGAACTTTCAAAAAGTTTAAAAATGTACTTTAATTTTCAATGTTTATAAAGATTTTTAATAATGATTAAATATGAATTCAAGGGATAGAAATAACTATTTTAAATATATAATTTGAGTTTTTAAAAATGTTTAACTGATAATGCTCGGGATATCTATCCGGCTCTATCTTTTGGTTTCATAATTCGATCCCAGCCCTAAATTACCAACAAGTTAATGTATCTTATACAAAAATTTCATATAAAATCTCTATGAAAATCAGCTCATCAATGTACTTTTACTGAATAAATATCTTTTAGCATTCAGTTACCAATTGTTTTTAGAGAAAGACTGTAAAAATTAATTTCAAGGCCTTAATAAATTATTAATTATTAATAAATTTTAAATAAATTAAATACAATATATAATATAATGAACTTTAGGCGGTTCGACAATAGAAAATCTGATTTTAAAAGACTTGAAGAAATACTTGGTATTTTAACAAAATATGAATTTATAGATGTATTAAAAAAAACCGGCCTTAAAAATGGTTTTAGTCGATTAATTCGTTCTAAAGGGTTATTAGAAGAATTAAATGCAACAGATCCTGAAAGAATTCTTCTTGTTTTTAAGGAGTTAGGAACCACTTTTATTAATTTGGACAGATATTAAGCACGCGTCCTGATATCGTTGGCTGTTTTGGGTAATGCACTCAAATAGAGTATTCTATACTTTTTTTAATGATGATTAAATCGATTTTGAAGATATATCCAACAAATATAAAAAAATCTACAATAATTTGTGTATTATTATAGGATTCTTTTAGATCTGGTGAATTAATACATTGTTGCCTATTTAAATCATTATTATAGCCTAGAATATTATGTTAGATACAATATAGCAAATTTTATAAGAAAGTTTTGTACAAACCAAATAGTAATACTTCGATTGAAAATAGTGAAAATGGAGGTTTATTAATAGAAAGTTTTAGTGTTAGGGAAATACCCAGATTAATTGAATTCAATAATTATTGTTTTTTTAGCAGGGGCTGTTGAAACCGTTTATACACTAAACAAATAACAGGTTGGCATGCATATCTCCCAAAACCCGGCTGGACACCACCAAACTGGGCGTTTGGGCCAATATGGAGTATACTATATATTCTCATTGGAATATCACTGTTTTAGTGTGGAGAGAGGGTTTAGACAAGAAAAATGTTCAAATAGGTGTATTAGTATTGCTGTTCAACTGGCTATAAATGTAATATGGTCATTGGTATTCTTTGGAACACACAACATTTTCGGTGGTCTGGTTATGGTATTGATCCTGTGGATATCAATATTAATAAACATCATAATGTTCTATCGG
Source organism: Methanobacterium sp. (assembly GCA_003162115.1). Classification (GTDB taxonomy): domain Archaea; phylum Methanobacteriota; class Methanobacteria; order Methanobacteriales; family Methanobacteriaceae; genus Methanobacterium_B. The sequence continues at coordinate 12,196 of PMMV01000090.1, read as the reverse complement.
ATTTCCAAACTTGCAGGACTGATATTTATTCCATACCTCATCTGGGTAAGTATAGCATCCTATTTAAACTACAGTGTTTTTCTTTTAAACCATTAATTTCTATTTTTTCCTTTTTTTGGCAATTTATACTTATTTCTGATGAATGAATAAAGCACTAATCCTGTCACCCCTACCCATATCCACGGAATCGCAAGGAATAACCTCTGTGCCAGCCCCTGGTATGCTGCGAAATCTGAAATAGCTACTTGAAGTAAAATTAAAAAAATGATTGATAATAACCCGCTGATTAATGAATATATTCTATATTCTCCCCAGATAGCAGTGTCCATGCCCTTCAATCCTTTCCAGGTAAGTAACTGAGCCGCAATAATGGAAAGGAATGCAAATGCACTTACACTAGTATGCAACACTCCTGAACCATAATTTTCAGGAAACAGTCCTGCAAAAAATATTAAGATCCCGAATATTATCACGAGCAACACACCAGATTTTAAGGACACTCCTCTGGGAGTAGGTATGCTCCCGTGTAGCCCTAGACCCAAACCTATGGTTAAAATACCAAAGATCATGAAATTAATGTTTTGAAGTATGGCTAATGAACCAACACCAAGATCGCTTACAAAATTGTGAACAGGACTATATCCCGGCCGTATCAGGCTTTCTACTATCACCATTACCCAGAATAGTATTGGTGCTATGATACCACATAAAGCGAAGATCACTTGTTTTCTTTGAATATTATCTGCCATTAAAATGTTTCCCACCACCATAAATGTTGATTCATATATATTAATACAAATTTTACTTTAATTCCATGATCAGACCTTTTATATTAATTTGACTAGGATACTATAAAAAAATGTTTAACTAATATTAATTTAATTAAAATAATTAGTATTATCTTTAAATTATTGATCGAAATGTAGATGTTTCTAAAATGACAATGGTTTGGTTTAAGAAATTTGGATGGATTTATAGGCCTACATCAGTTATTGAGGGAATTATTACCATTCTAACTTTTTTATTGTGTCTACAGATCTTTCTTTTTGTAGATTCCAATTCACACTCTGTAAGTGATACTTTCTACGGAGTTTTCCCGTATATAGTATCATATCTCGTCGTTGCAGGATGGATAGCATCAAAAACATTGAATAAATAGAATTATCAAAAATTGGTTCTGTCTACATAAAATATATGAATAAATTGTTTGTTAATTTTTCAAGATAATATTGACTACTTCCAATATCCTAATACCTCTTTATTTTGTTTAAAAATTGAACACAAAAATTGAACAATATGATACAATAAGTTTTTTTTTCACTTGCAATGTATGTCCCTTTTTTGGTGATTATTGTCACAAATTTGTTCATTTATTGTAATTAATGAAATTATTTATATCAATTTTATTTCATTTTAGTTTACAAAATTGTAATTTTATAATGAGAACAATCGAAACATGGCATGATTTGGGTATAATTTGGGAAAATCCACTTATACAATCATTAAGTACTTTATAGTGTGCAGTGTGTAAAAAACCACTGCACATCCCCCCAATATTAAACACTCGATTATGTTTCCCCAGGTAAATTGCCTCCGTTTTTACCGGGGGATCCATTAATCATATTCAAAAATAAGGATAATTGTTATGAGGGAAGTATTTTTTTTGAAATTCATGGAATATTTTTAAAACGAATTAATTAAAAGTAGCATAATGGGGAAAAAATTATTGTTATTATGTATTATTGTATCAATTAGTATGATTACAGGTTATATTAGTTATGTACCCAGATAATATACTATTTCTATCTATCTGCTTTACTCATTGTAGCATATTTAGTTATTATCTTCCTGCTTTGGGCACGTGGAAAAAATGGAAACTTTTTTGAGTTGTTAAAAGAGATTTAGGCTTAATAGGAGATATTGATGTCCATTGGTAATTCGTGTAATATAAAATTTCCAGATTTCTTAAAAAACCAAATAATTATTTTATATTGGGTATTCTTTTATTGGCCTTTATTTTACACATATCTACACATACTTAATTTTAACATGATTAAGCATAATTTTAGCCTCAGCTGCCTTATCGGTGCTATAATTCAATTATTTTAATGCTTTAAAATGAGATGATAATCAGATCATTATCTTAGACAGTGCTAAGAGATATTTCTTAACAACACTCCAAGTATTTTTATGTTAATTGTTTTGATCTGATTAAAATATCTTCTTCAGTTACCAAAAGTCTTAACAAGCGTCCCCATTGGATTTATAGCCCTTTATTTGAATATTTTCATATTTGCTATTGCTATAATTTTGTTTGTATTGTTAATTTCTACTACTCTCCGATTTTTAATTGAAGGACTTTATTTATCATTAAAATGCACCATTAAACTTGAAAATTAATTTGCCAAATATTATTAATTTTCATTAATATGATAATAATATGCATAATAGTTTGCAGGATATAATATTAATAATTTTACTGAATTACCTTTTAAACATTATATCGTACTTTTTTTTATTGGTAAATACTGTTTTTATCTATTAATTTGTTGATTCACCGTCATATCTTGATATCTAAATTTTGGATAATCGATCCATAACCTTATTATAAATGCCACATATAGTTAAAATAAGAAATAACAGGTTGTGGGATAAAAGTTTGGCATATTATTTCAAACCAGGGAGGCATGTTCTTTATGAAAAAGAATTATTTTCTTATTATGTTATTAATTTTAATAACAACCCTTTTAATAGGAGCAGCTTCAACAACAACCTTAAATAGCAGTATAATCACCCAAAAAGCAGTGCAAACATCTTTAACAGCAAACTCAGTGACATACCCTATTAAAACAGTTTCATCCACCTCTAAAAATTATTTGATAGACTCTGGTGCCCATAAATTTTATTGGGCTGAACGTGGTGGCATTTTTTCATATAACTGGAAAACCTATCGAACCAGTACCGGTTCTGTTGTGATCTATGTAAATTACAAAACAACTACTAATTCTTGGAAAGGGACTTATACCATTAAAAAAGCTCCAAAAAACAAATTAAAAATAATGTCAACCAGTCCAGAGATAAAACTGTACAGTGGACATTTATCTATAGTATCGTACGTCAATAGTCCATTAAAACCTGTTAATTACTATTTTAAGGTAGTTAAAAAACAAATTAAAAGTGATGGATACTTTTTTGTATAATACTACATTTTTTTTATTTTAAATAATATTAAATATTGGAATAAATAGTAATCCTAATTGCTTATATTATTAATTTTTAATTGGAAGGGATCCATAATGGAAAAACCAGATTATGGTACTTGGGTGCCATTAAAATATATTTATATTACAGGACTTTTAGGAGTTTTTTTCTTTTTATAACTTTCATCTACAACCCAGTAGTTGTATCTATAATATTTTTCATAATTACAGCTTTCTTTGCTTATGCTAGGAATATGTTCTCGCAAGAAGGCGGGGATATACAATCCAAAATACATGAATTGATCTTAAACCATTTAAATTGGAATGGAAATAGGGAAATAATTGATATTGGATGTGGAAATGCACCTCTAATAATTAAAGCTGCTAAACGATATCCAAATGCTTTTGTAACTGGAATTGATTATTGGGGTGGAATGTGGGAGTATTCGATTAATATGTGCATGGAAAATGCAAAAATTGAAGGTGTTGCAGATAGAATCACCTTCCAGAAAGCCTCAGCATCTGATCTACCATTCATAGATAGTTATTTTGGTGCTGCAATCAGTAATCTTGTTTTTCATGAGGTTAATGACACTAAGGATAAGAGAGATGTTACTAAAGAAGCATTAAGAGTCGTCAAAAAAGGTGGGGTATTCTCATTTCAGGATCCATTCCATGAGAAGAGAATATATGGGGATATGGAAGATTTACTTGAAACAATAAGGAGCTGGGGCATTGAAAGGGTTGAATTTTCAAGTACTAAAGATTCTGAATTTATTCCAAGTCCATTGAAATTACCATTTATGATAGGTACAATTGGGATTATCCACGGCATTAAATGATACCTAGATATTCCATCATTAATAAAAAAATAAGTAATTATTCAATTCTGAATCATTTCTCTTGTATCTCTTTAAGAAGTTTGACGAAACGCTTGTTGGACTCATCGACCCCTCCTCCCATACCGGTTTCTAGCATTCCATCACGATCTTCAACCGATTGAAATACAAACGTATTTGTAACATTGGTTTTACCATCAAACTCTTCAAATATTACCGTTTAAAACAAAACATGACCGGGCATCCCTTCCCCTTCCATGGTATCAACTATGCGCTCAGGCGGTTGAACATCGTGATAAACACCATGGAATGCAAATTCATTGCCATCTGGATCATGCTGGACTATCCTCCAAGAACCACCAGTCCTAACGTCCATCTCTTCAACATTGGTCTTTAGATTTCCAGGTCCCCACCAACGGGGCATTAATTTAGGATCTGTGTATACCTTCCACACGAGCTCGCGTGGTGCTTCAAAGATATGGATGATCCTGATCGCTTGTTTTCCAGGTTCAGCCAACAAACTAACTTTTGTCATAATTTTTCAACCCCCATTTAATCAGTTAGTAAAAAAAATATTTATCCTGATACACCTTAAAATATCTTGTTACAGACTTATACAGTATATATATTTTGAGATTAATAAAATTATTTAGAAAATAAAATAAGGTATTTAAAAAAAAAGATCAAGTTAATAATCTACCATATGATCTTTACAAATTTATGAAATGTTCTAAATATTTGAATGTTCTTGAAATGAAAATCAACATAATATAATAATTTGAGTTTTATTTTCATTTTTTAAATATGATAAAGGATTGTTCTGGTAAAAAGTCCAATTTTTCCCCGACAAAGAATCCTGCTCTCTCCATTATATCCATCACATTTTGTTCGGATGTATAATGCCCAAAAATACCGGTAAAACAAAATCCTTTATTTTTATAATCTATTACGACTATTTTACCATCATTTTTAAGAAATTTTCCCATATTTTTGAAGTATTCATCTTGTTGAGGCAAGTGATGAAAAACATTCCTCAAAAAGATTGTATCAACCTTTTCTGGTAAGTATATTCCATTTTCAGATACTTTCACAGTTTTTATATTGTCAAAAACTTCTTGTTGAGATTTATTGTTGACAAAGTCCAATGATTTCTGATTAGTATCAAGAGCATAAACTTTACCATCCATTCCTACTTCTATTGAAAATTTAAATGTAAAATATCCTCCTCCAGTGCCTATGTCTGCTATAATATCTCCTCTCTTTATATCCATGTTTTTTATAATTTCTGAAGATTTATATCTAGGCGAAGCAGCTTCTCTATTTAGCATGTTCAATCGGAAGTTTGTTAACATTTTAGTCCCCTACATCCTATTTTGATATTTGAAGTTATTATATGGATATTTGAACTACAGAAATAATTTATGAGTTTAAATCTTTATTTTTAAGATAATTTCTGATTTTTGGAATTGGATAATAATGAAATATATATTTCTAGTTGGATACCTCGTTTAAAACTGGGTAAATTAATTTTTTTATTACATTTATAAAATTCTTTGTATCCTATAAGATTTTAATAATGTTATTCTTTACGGAATCTTCCTAGAAATCCTTTCTTTTTGTGATCTATAATATTTTCATTTAGTAATACTGATTGTTCACTTACCTTTTCATCCATTTTCTGAATTCTTTGCATCATCTTCTCAAATGATTCTTTATAATCATCTACATGGATTATTACAACAACATCATCGGGTTTGAGTGTTTCCATTGATTCAATGGTTTGAATGGTGTTTGAATCCTTAACAATCCCTGTTGTCGACCTTAAATTCTCTTTTTTAGCGCTCATTATCATTCACTATTATTAGCTTTTACAATTTATGTTAACTAAATAATTACAAATTTTTATGATACAATCAGAGTTTAAACAAACTAGTATATTGGATTTATTTATATTTTTCAGTCTGATTGGAACTCCTCAGGAATATTTACATCTGCTTTCCCTGCTGAGCAGTGTGGAATGGCTGCAATCAAATTATTTATACGTTCATATGGTATTGATAAGAATATGATATTTGAATCGAAATTTTGATGATGTCTAGCTGTCCAATCCCCAGTAGATAGGTTGGAACATCCAGTCATAATGGTGTACGAAATTGTTGTGTGACATAATGCACCAATTACCTGTTGTTTGGGGGATAAACCATCCCAATAGGTGTCCAAAGCTATTAGCCGGCAGGCTTGTTCTGGATTACATTGGAACAATATCATATCAGGACGTAATTCAGATTTACCCAGTGGACATATGAGNNGTGAGTTTCTCACCCTTAGTAAGGAATCTTTGTAATCCTCTTTTTTGTTGCCTTGTAGTAACTTCTGTAAAGCCACAATATTTACTTCCACCAGGGCATGTTGAAACAGCTTCATCAATTACAAAGCTCTCACCTTCTGCAGCAAGTTTTAATGCCCTACAAATAGATGTTTTCTCATATTTTCCAACAGATATTTCATCGTTGGTAAAAGAGATTGCCAAAGGCTCATACTTTAATCCTAAAGTTTCTTTAAAAACCTCTGATTCTTTTTCAAAGTCCATATTTACACCTCTTTAGAANNCAAATTTTTATTAACAGAAAACTTATTAATACTATCTTTGTAAAACAAAAGCCTAATAATTATGTTATTTAATTAAAAGAATAAAAAATTAAATTGTTATAATTACTTTGTGGAATGAATAATCCTTATCAACGATTCTAAACATCAACGATTCTAAATATATGAATTAATTCATGTCTGCATATGCTTCTTCTAAAACTTTTATGTCAATTTTCTTCATTTTAAACATTGCTTCTGTAACTCTCTTAGATTTTTCCGGGTCAGGATCGTTCAGCATATCAACTAAAACCATGGGAACAATCTGCCATGATACTCCAAATTTGTCTTTAAGCCATCCACAAGGCTGTTCCTCTCCACCTTCGGTAAGTTTCTCCCAAAAATAGTCTACTTCGTCCTGTGACTTGCACTTTACATAGAATGATATGACTTCGGTAAATTTGAATTGTGAACCTCCATTTAATGCCGTGAATTCCTGTCCTTCAAGCTCAAAAGAGACAGTCATTACACTTCCTTTAGGTCCCGGTCCAGCTTCACCATACGTGGAAATATTTTTAATTCTTGAATTTTTAAAGATATTAATATAAAAATTCGCTGACTCCTCGGCTTGATTATCGAACCACAAAAATGGGATGATTTTTTGATTGTTGATTTCATCCATATTATTTCCTCATAAACTTATAGTTTCACCCTTAAATTACAATTTCATTATTATTATGGCATTCAGAACTAATAATTTTTTTTGATGATAAATTCTACACACATTCTAATGTCAATTAAAATAAATTTTATAGATTTAAAGTTGATTTATGGAAAAAGTTTACCAAAACCTCATAGGTTTTTGTATTATCCATATTTTTAAAACCAGATCACATGAATCAACCCAACAATAGGCCCAATTATTGTAAAATGTTATATAATTCAATAATAATATGTAATAATATTTTAAACAGTTTAAAACAAACTTTAATATCCTTAAAATTATTTATTTTGTATTCGTAAGCTTATAAAGGATATTTAATTTAAACCCTGATATACTATTATAATAATAAATCACCAAATAATAATTCATTATATGCATGGATATACTTATTTTTTCTTTCATTCTACGATAATAGGGATTAAATTTATATATTTGATAATATAGATAAAATAATATTAAATTGGGTTTTATGTCCAGTTAGATCCATTTCATTTTAATATCTCATCCAACTTTAGAAGTCAATTCCTCTAATTGTCTTTGATTAACTATATTCAATGAAAAAAAATATTGGAAAAGTATTTAACATGAAACTGAGAAAACCTTCCGAAATCAATTGGGACACTAAGGGAATCCTAAACGAGGACAAATTATTTAATCCAGACGATTTAGAAAAGGGTCTTAAACTTATTGAAAACAAACTTAAAAAATTATGTGGGATGACAATTTATGAAATTAAGAAGAACTTCAGAAAAGGAAATAAAATCAAAAGATCTCTTAAAAGAAGTAAGTAAATGTAAACCCGAAGAATACGAAAATCTACTCAGACAGATTGAAATTGAAATTGAGCAATCCGAAGCTAAAGAGGGGGATCTTTTAAGTGCAAAAATAATGATAACCAGTAGAATGGCTTCTATGAGAAACAGAATGTATAATAATTAATTTTATTTATTAATAATAATTACCCTAATCCAATAATTGAATTGGCAGGGTTCTATCCAAGAATATGTAGTTATATTATCCTAAATTTTTTATGAAGACATTTTCTATCATTATCTTACAGGTAATGCAAGTATTCCCTCATTGTACTTAGTATACAGTTCTGATTTTAGGACTTTAAATCCGCACTTCCCACATTTAAGATAGATTATAGATTTTTTATCTTGAATCATGGTCCCCTTATCCATAGCATGGATTAATTCACTCATTTTATCACCATTTCTGGACCTTTTGCTTCATATTAATAACGCGTGTAGCATGTAACAAAATCATAGGTAATTTCGAAAATTAAAATCTTATTTATCGAGTACTAGATCAAGAATTTATATCCTTACTAAATTTTCTTATTCATGATTCTTATGATAATAAAATGATGTTATAATATCAAATTATTTTATGAAAATAAGTATGATTTAATATGAATTGTTTTTCATATTAAACCTATCATTTAATTCAAGACCATAACATCTTGATTTATTAACAACTTCAATGTATGCCCCTTTATTTTTTAGATGGTGCTCGTTCATCTTTTTTCTTTAATAATTCATTTATTATGGCGGAATTATCCTGATATTCAAGTGATTCATTACATTCTGGACATGTAAAGTTGTTTTCTGTCGCTTCTTCAAATTTGTATCGGTGACCATTGGCATCGCATGTGAAGAACATGTTTTCTTCTTCGTATTCTATTGATCTGTCTATTTCCTCTGAGAACTTTTCATATTTTTCATTTATTATATCGGAAACCTTTTCTTTATCAAACTTCCAGCTGTAAATGAATTTATGGGTCTCAGGATCGTTACTTTTCTTGTAGGTTGCAATTCCTGCGTCGTGTAGTTTGTATAATACTTTTCTAACAGTATTTAATTTTATTTCGGTTTCTTCTGCAATTTCCAAGTCATTTGTTTTACCATTCATTATACATTCAATGATAGGAAAACTGCTTTTTTCATCATCAGTTATATCCATTAAAATCTCTTGTACATTTGGATCGCTTAGCAAATTCTTCCTCCTAAATCATTTTCATGTTTTTATTGCATCTAAATTGATGATGCATAGCCAAATTCTAATAATCTTCAATCCAAGGTTGTTTTTTTTTTATTTGTAATAATTTGAAATAATAATAGTAATTTGCAATTAATTCCTCATATAAATAATATGATTAATTGAATAATCATCAATCTAATTGTCATTGAATTTCTATTGAATCTACAAGTTTAGAAGAAGTATTAAAGTATTTGTATCGATTTACCAATAAACCATTGAATTTTCTACTAAAAAATGCCAATTGATATCCCCATTATTTATATATAAATTTAAGTTGATTTTATAAAAAATTTCTGATTGATCTTTTAATACTAAATTAACATTTTTGGTAGTGATGATTTAGATCTACATTGTTTAGTAACGATAGACAGATCAAACACATATAATAAATTTCATTTTATTTAATAAGAATTGTTTAACAAATTAGTTATTATAGGTAAATTTCTTTGATAATTTTTTTAGAAAATCGCATTATCAACTTATACCATTATTATGCACCCAATTGCAGATATAGTTTGTGTTAATAAATCTTAGATCATGATTTATTTAAAAATATGAAAGTATATGTGAATTTTATATTTGATACTGCGATCTGGAAATCAATACTTGAATAGATAACATATGTTTAGTGTGTATATCCCTTCTAATTTAAGCCTAATATGAATTGACTATGTATCAATGGAAGAAGAATGTGTCAAAATCATATTAAACCACATTACTTTGATTATATTGTATATTCATTACAGAATCTTCGTATTGGAAAATCAAATTTCAAATTATTGATATCTAAAAGTTTATTATTTTTTTAAGTATAATTATTGTAACTTTTTTTATATTTAAATTAATTATGGCCATTTCTTCAAACATTTAAGATTTCTTAAAAATTTATTGACATCATTTTAATCAATTTGTGCTAAGGCACCTTGTATAGCTGCTTTGAGAACCACTCCCCAGACAGGTATGGTATTTTGTCTGCCATTTATTGTGAAGGTACAGAAGTTTTATCAGTACCTGTGAAGTACTTAGTTTTCTGTTTATTTTCCCTTTGTAATTCAATACCATCTTTATACGCCTCAATAGCCATGATTTTTCTTATGTCTATATTATTGGTCCTTTTGGAGCCGATGAATATCAGTCTTTTATTAGTTAAGATCAGTGAACCTTGATCAATAACCCTTATCTCCTCGTGAGATTCGCTTCTTGCTGATGCACCGCCTAATCTGAATGATACTCGTTTAGCAACCCTTAAGGTTGGGCCACCGTAAGCTGCATGGGTCTGTCTTACAGCTCTAGGTTCCTGAAGGTTAATTTTGTACATAACAATTGAAACATTCTCATTCTTCTTTAATATAACCGGAAAAGGGTTTTTAGATGTGATGTGAATGGTTCCATTTTGGACAGCAGTTAAAAACTGGTTAATATCGTTTTGTTTCTGTGCCAACATTTTCACGTTTTTCTTCCTCCATCTTTTGTAAATTAATTTTCTGCTGTTCCTCGTCTGAAATACCACCATCACCAATTCTTATCCATTCATCTTCTGTAAGTATCTGATGACCATATTTAATCCATATTGGTTGGTTTATGTCAGTTATTTTGGATAATTTATATTTCTGTCCCTTTTTTTCAAATACAGCACCGCAATTGTTGCATTCCAGGGTTTTTTTTTGATTCCAAAACCAAGAGATCCTTTATGAAAGTTGGAACCATTTCACCAGATTTACAGACAATACAGTTATTATTAAACATATTTGAATCTAAATCTTTTTCTTTTGTTTCAGATTCCTCTCTAAAATTGTCATCAGCAGTATTTTCCATCTGACCGTTAGAATTGTCTCCTTCAATATCGAAGTTATCAGCATTTAATAGGTTTATGCCGCATTCATAGCAAAATTTAGCATAAATGGGTTTTCTGTTCCACAATGTGGACATAGCATGATTTCACATCCTGAAATTATAAAATCATTATCCAAGTTATTGATATCGTTTAGTACCAAAATTTTTGGGTTCTTGAGTTTCATTATTCTGACCATCACCCTCTATCTTCTGGTTCATCAGATTTTCAAAATCATCAGGATTTGGAATGTTAGTTAGTATGAGGCTGGTTTTATCGCGTCCCCCAAATATTTCAATGTCTCCTGAGGATGAAATTCTCTGTACAAATCCCTGAGTAACAGTTATGTCCTGAATCTTATTGAAATGCATGTAAACATTTTTTTTGCTGATAACCCCACTTTTTATCATTACCCGCTTGTTAGTTAGGATGTAATATGTTGATCTCCAGGATAGGTAGGTCCAAATTAAGGAGAAAAACAGGAGTGCAATAAACAGAATTAAAACATCAGTTGACCATTCAACAAAGGGAATGGTTGTTAAAGAATTTATACGCCCTTGAATTACTGCAAAATAGGTTATTATGGTGGTGAAGAAGTAAAGGAGCAGCAATAATACTATCAATCTTAAATATGCCGATTCCAAAGTTTGAAAGAATCTTGGTCTGGTTTTAAATAAAATCCTTTCTCCAGGATGTGAATTTTGAATTGTTCTACTCATGTGAAGTTTATCTCCATCTGCTAATCTAAATATTTTACGAATTTTATTGAATTGTAAATATAAAATTGATGATCAAAATTAAGAATTTTGCAAACTAAGAATTTTTTTAAGAAAATCATTTATTATTCATAAATATTTTTAAAAAATTTATTTATAATTAAATAAAAAAAAGATCGGGGAAATATTTTTTCCCCTAACTACATTAATTTTATGTTGTACAATTTGGGTCTATGACAGTAGTTGTTGTGTCTTTA
>PMMV01000082.1:192-30384 GCA_003162115.1 Methanobacterium sp. | reverse complement strand
AAGCACTTCTCAAGAGTTTTATTCCAGAGGCCTGACCATTTTCAGAACCTACCACGTTTATGTTTATGCCATAACCTTTTAGTTGAGCAAAATCCTCAACAGAAGGGCCTGAAGCTATTATCTTCACATCTACTCCGTTTCTAACCACAGATCCAATAATAGCAGCATCAACGGTTTTACCATTTTCAATCATACTCAATGCATACTTCACTGTTTTAGGTGAAACGTTGTTAATATCCACATAAATGCCATTAGTATATTTTCCCACCATCTCTGCTACTTCAACTGAATTTGAAGGGACAACAGACGATATGAGTATATCGGAATTTTCTGCAAGGATCTTGTAAGATCTAAATGTTTTAACCCCGGCTTTTTCTGCAACATTCCTCGTTCTGGTACTTCTCCCTTCTATACAAGTATATATATCTGCTCCATTTTCCATTAGACCCGCTGATAATGTTGATGCAACCTCACCAAATCCTAAAAAGCCAACTCTCATAAAACACCTCTAAACCATTTTGAATTATATCAGTGTATTCTGATATTTCATTTATTATTAATTAACAATCTGCTTGAAGTATCAATTTAATATGTTCATAAGATCCAGTTTTTTGATATCAAATGTCTTATTTTTATCTAATTATTATTATAGTATCATAATTCCACCATATTGTAAAAATATGTATTATAATGAACTTATTTTACTCTTAGGGTACTTAAATATATCTTTTCAGAGTTTCAGATTGTAAATTTAAACATAAGTATGAGTTAAAATAAATATTAGAATAAGAAAAAAAATACTTTTCAATATTAAGAATTGATTTTAAATATGTAAATTCAGTAAAAATGGGTGATTATCAATGGATTCAATTCTTGAATTGGAAAACAAGATAAATGATTTAAAAAAGGTAGATAAAGAATCTTACAAATTATTTAATCGTATTTATTCCTACTATTGCAATTTTGGAATCTTGAAAATAATTCCAACCATTAAACCCATTGTTTTGAAATATTTCGGTAAAAGAGATATTAATGGCCAATTAATTTCTAAAGAAGATGAAGTATTTGAAAATGTAAGAAAACAGAGAATAGTTAACATCTTTAACGAATGGACTGGACAGGGAACTCTTTACAACTCTCTCAGATCTAAGAGGCCTGGAATGAGCAGTGAACCATCTGAAGAAAGAAAGAAATTAGAAGAACTCATCCAGAATTCAGAAGAAGGCTGTGATTTCTGCAACCCTGAAAAACGGACCCCTGAAGACGTTTTTGGCAGAGTTCGAGGTAGATATTCTATAACAGCCGCTAATATTGCCAAATACGATGTTTGGAGCAGTTTGGTAATATTTAAAAAACATAATCCCCTTGAATTTAATCTGAAAGAATTTTCAGATTACATAAATACTGCTTTCCAATGGTTTGATATGGTTTTAAAAGAGAATGAAGATTATAAATTCCCATTTTTTGTATGGAATTGCCTTCCAAGAGCCGGTGCTTCACAAGTACATGGACATGCACAGATTTTGATGACAAGGGACAGATCCTACGCAAAAGTGGAATCTTTAAAAAGAGTTATTGAAGAGTATAAAAAAGAAACTAAATCAGATTATTTTAAAGATCTTTATAAAGTGCACAAATCCCTAGGGTTATCTCATAAATCGGGGGAAGTAAAATTATTTGCGAGTATCACACCTATCAAAGAAAAAGAGATTATTGTAATTTCACCTGGACCCCCATCAACAATGGATCAGACAAAAAAGATTGTTTTTAATATTTTAAGATGTTTTATAGATGTTTTTGGAGTAGAATCCTTTAATATGTCCATTTCATGTCCTCTACTTAATAGGGTTAATGATCCTCCATATATAATTCAAATAGTGGATCGCGGGAATATATTTAAATCCACAGCAGATATTGGGGGAATGGAACTCTTTGGAAGTACTGTGGTGGCTGATGATCCCTATATGATAATTAAAAAATTAAGGGATTGTGTATAATGCCAAAATACCTTTTTAATCATCTAGAAGACCTTTATGAATTTAAAAATGACAAAACGTCTATCTTAACAGATATTGATGGGACTATCAGTGAGATCGCAACTACACCGGAAGAGGCACTTGTAACTCCATCAATGCAAAAGGTTCTATCCAAACTCAAAGAAAAATTCCAAATGGTGGGAGTGATCAGTGGCAGATCTGCCATGAATGCAAAGGCAATGGTAGGGGTAGATGGGATAATTTATGTTGGAAACCATGGAATGGAATATATAAACGGAAATGAAATTTTCATCGAGCCTGAAGCCCTAAATTATTTGGAAAACATTAAAAGAAGTGTAGAAAAGCTAAAAAATAGTGAATTATCCAAAATTAATGGTTTGATGTTTGAAGATAAGGGAATCTGCATTGCCATCCACTACAGGCAGTGTGAACTCCATGAAAATGCCCGGAAGAAAATATTGGACGCTATAAATAATTCTATTGATGCCAGCGAACTCAAATTAATTGAGGGACGGAAAGTTGTGGAAATTAAACCCCCAATCAATAGGGATAAAGGATTTATAGTTGAAAAAATTGTTGAAAAATACGATCTGAATAGGGTTATATATATCGGGGATGATGTAACCGACTTCGATGCATTCATCAAACTTAAAGAACTTGAAAAAACAGGCAAGATCAGAATGGCCAGTATAATCGTGCTTTCAAAAGAAATTCCTGATTATATGAAAAGTAGTTCATTATTTTATGTTAGAAGTGTGAATGAAGTTCAGAGATTTTTTAAATGGTTATTGAAGTAACTGGACCTTTTTATTATGTTAAAATACGAAATAAAGCGTGAATAATATTTTTTAACAAATTATATCTACATTGAATTAGAAATAATTGTATATATTTTAAAAAGATGTCCTGGAGGATGTTTCATGATAAAGGCCGTGATAATGGCTGGGGGAAAAGGAACAAGAATACGCCCCCTCACCACTATAAGACCGAAACCTATGCTTCCTGTAGTTAATAGGCCCCTAATTGATTATGTGATAGAAACAATAAAAAATTCTGAATGCAGGGAGATAATTATAACCCTAAACTATTTTCAAAGCCATATAAAAGCCCACCTTAAACATGATGATCTTAACATAAAGTATCTAATTGAAAAACGTCCCATGGGAACTGCAGGTGGAGTTATGAAAGCTCTAAAATATATAGATGATACTTTTTTTGTTTTAAGTGGTGATGTTTTAATTGATCTTGATTTGAATAAATTGTTAAAATTTCACAGGGAAAAAAAAGCCATAGCAACCATTGTTTTAACAAAGGTGGATGATCCAACCCACTACGGTATTGCAGTACTTGACGAAAATCATCAGATCGTAAAATTTCTGGAAAAGCCTTCGTCAAAAGAAGTTTTCAGTAAATTGGCCAATGCTGGTACATACGTTCTTGAACCAGAGGTATTTGATTACATTGAAACTGATAAAGGTGAAATTGATTTTTCAAAGGATCTATTCCCCGTTTTAATTGAAAAAGAAATAGGAGTTTTTGGATACATATTGGATGGTTACTGGAACGATGTTGGGAGACCAGAAACGTATTTAAAGGCCAACTACGATGTTTTAATGGAAAAAATTAAGCCAAACCCAACTGGCCATAAAATGAAAGAAGGTGTTGGAAGGTTGGGAAACATATGGGTTGGAGAGGATGTTCATATCCATGATAGTGTTAGAATAGTGGGTCCTGTGTTTATAGGAAATCACTGTTTTATCGAAAAGGACTGTAAACTGGGGAAAAATACAGTTTTAAACGAACATGTATATGTGGAAAAGAATTGTACGATTAAAGGTTCCGTAATATTTCCAAATACTCTTATAAAAGCCAATTCTCACTTAAAGGATTGCATAATTGATAAAAAAAGTATCTTGGAAAGATGTAGTGTTATCGGAAAGGGAGCCATTTTAGGTAGTTCCGTGCTGATTGGGCATCACAGCACTATTAGATCCAACACTTCCATATACAACGAAGTGGAAATTTATTCTGATTCCATAGTAGACTCAGATATTCACTAAAATCATTTAAATGAATTTTTTTGGAGGATAGAGTAATGGTTAAATACATTTATGATATAAGGGGAGAGGTGAATTCAGAGATCACCAACAAGTTTGCATCGCACCTAGGAACTGTAATAGGCAACTACTTGGGCCCTGGTGAAAGCGTAGTTCTAGGCAGAGATTTCAACACACCCTCACAGATGATAAAAAGATCCATAAGCACAGGACTTATGTCTGCAGGAATTAACGTCATGGACTTTGGAATTGCCCCGATACCTGTAATACATTATGTTATGAATTTATATCAGACAAAAGTAATGGTCACAATAGCAGAATCAGATCTGAGACCTCAAGATGTGAGTATAAAAATATTCAGCACATTTGTAATTCCATTAGAACAAAGACACGGTGATAAAGTAGCATGGAACTGTATAGGTGAACTAAGATATGCCCATGAGTACAGAGAAGAATATATAAAGGCTGTTTTAAAAAAAGCTGCCACAAAACTCATAAAAAGTAAATCATTCTTGCTAGTAGCAGACTGTGAAATGGGGATGAGCGCACCATTCACACCAAAATTATTGAATAAATTGGGCTGCGAAACAGTTACTATAGGTTTTAAGGATACAAAACATGATTTAAACTTTTCTAAACCTGGACCTGAGAGGTTGTCGCTTGATAGTGAAGTCACAACTACTGTTGGAGCTGACATTGGAATAATCCTTGACAATGACCGTGATGGTGTCACCTTCATCGATGAATGTGGAAATATCGTCAGGGACCAGACCATACTTGGTATTTTTGCTAGGGACGCATTAATCAGAGAACATGGAGGTACAGTTGTATCATCAGTAGTTGCTTCAATGTCACTGGATGAAGTGGTATCCCAGTACGAAGGAAAACTTATAAAAACATCTGTAAACCAAGTATTAAAGGAAGTAATTGATAACGATGCAGTTTTCGGTGGCGATGAACCTGGGATGTATGTTTTCCCAGAATTCCAGACATGCTACGATGCAATCTTTGCTATGGTCCGCATGCTTGAGATACTTGCCCGGGAAGATACAACCCTTTCAAAACTGACCCAAGAAATAGCAGAATATCCTCGCACATTTTTTACGCTAGAATGTGAACACGAAAAAAAAATGAAAGTTATAAACACTATTAAAAACAGTTTTGAATCTGGAGAGGACATCAACACAGTTGATGGTCTGAGGGTCGAGATGGAAGATTCTTTCATATTGGTTAGACCCTCCAGATTTGAACCATTAATAAGAATTTACATAGAATCTAAATCGTCAAAAAAACTGCAAAAATTAACTGCTTCAATTAAAAGGATAATTGAAAATGTTTAGAATATTAATTATAATATTATTTGTAAAATGAAGTGATTCCATGGAATATCCCCATGAAAAAGAAATATTAGAGTTTTTAAAGGATAAAAATTTAATTGTGGTTTCTAACAGAGGCCCAATTGAATTTCAACACCACAATAATCATATAAAAATGAAGAGGGGTGCAGGGGGGCTTGTATCAACATTACTTCCCCTGATGGAAGCATTGAATGGTGTATGGATTGCAAGTGCCATGACCCTCGGGGATGTAGTGGAAGCAGCGAAGTTCCCTAGAAACAAGGTTCCCATACCCAAACTGGAGCCCAAATTTTGGGTTCAATTTATTATAGAAGAAAAAGAACGCTACGAAGAATATTACAGTGTAATAAGTAATCCACTTCTTTGGTTTTTACAACATTACATGTGGAACAGCCCCTACACTCCTGATATTGATGATAACATTCACAAAGCTTGGAAAAGGGGTTATATCCATATGAACAAGAAATTCGCGGATCATGTGGTGGAAGAAAGCAAGCGCAATGATAAGGAGCCTATGATAATGTTGCAGGATTATCACCTCTATCTCTGTCCTTCATTTATTCGTCTTAAATTGAGAGAGACTTTTTTAAGTCATTTTATACATATTCCCTGGCCACAATCAGATTACTTTAAAATTCTACCCCACTACATGAGGGAATCCATAATACATAGTCTTCTCGCAAATGATCTCCTGGGTTTCCACATTCCAAGATACGTGGACAACTTTCTTGGAACCTGTGAAGAGTTTGCAGACAAAATAGACTACGAAAACCAGATAGTACACCTCAACGACAACGTAACCCATGTAAAGAGTTATCCTATCTCAGTAGATTCTAAGGGAATAAAGAAATTGGCAGCTTCAAAGGATGTATTGGAAAAAGAAAAGATAGTAAAAAATATTAAGGGAGATAAATTCCTTTTTTACAGAACTGACCGAGCAGATCTAAGCAAAAATATTTTAAGAGGATTCAAAGCATTCGACATGTTTTTAGAAAAACATCCAGAGTACATTGAGAAAGTGGTATTTTTAACAACTGGAAAACCCACCCGACAACAGATAAAGGAATATAAGAACTATTTAAATGATGTTCATAGAATCATTAAAAAATTAAATCATAAATATGCTAAAAATAATTGGAAACCCGTTGAATGTCTCTTTAAAGCTGATTACAATTTGGTTGTGGCGGCGTTTAAAAATTACGACTGTATTATTGTTAATCCCATTTCTGATGGCATGAATATAGTACCCAAGGAAGCAGCTGTTGTAAACGAAAAGAATGGTATATTAATATTATCTGAAACAGCAGGTTGTTTTGATGAGATCAAAGAAGAGACCATACCTGTGAATCCATATGATATTAGCGAAACAGCAGAAGCATACTACAAGGCTATAACCATGGGTGAAAATGATAGGAAAAAACGATT
Organism: Methanobacterium sp.; assembly: GCA_003162115.1. GTDB lineage: Archaea > Methanobacteriota > Methanobacteria > Methanobacteriales > Methanobacteriaceae > Methanobacterium_B. The sequence continues at coordinate 23,547 of PMMV01000082.1, read as the reverse complement.
AATAAATTTAAACCGCATTGTTGCCAATAGGAATATTTACGACTGGATAAGTAATCAATTTAGAGATATAAAAACAATTCAGGAAGAAATGTCAATGCAAGTTACAAATAGGAAATAGATCCCAATATCAACTTCTCTCTTTTATATTATGATATCCCATTTAGAAATACTTAGGTCCCTTAATAAATAATTAAAGTATAAACATTGATAATGAGTTTCGAATTAAAAAAAAGTTTATTTTCTCAGTCTTTTGAAGCATTCTTTTTCTTCAAACGCTTTATTTTCTCAATGTTCTGCAGCAAATGCTTTGCCCTTTGAAAGAATGATTTTTAATAATTATTCTCCAAAAATTGATCCATATCTCCAGTTTCGAGCCTAATCTTATTAACAACTATATTTTAGCATTATTAATTTCATGACCTCTAGATCGAATTTTAAATGGTATTTCACTATAAATCCCTTTAAGATCCTCACGCAATTTTTCTAAAGATTCTGGGTTTGGAGAAAATAAAAGGACGCCACCTCCTCCACCAGCGCCTAGAGGGAAAGTTGTACAGTGATAATTTTTAGCACGTTCCAATAAATCGATCGAATTTTTCATATATCCTTCACATAGCTTTGTACGTATTTTACGGTATCTATCTATTGATTTCATTACATGACCCCATTTTTGTTGTCTTAATCCTTCACGAAACTCGTAAGCTACCTTCATTTTATTAAAATGTAATTTATATCCAACTTCAGTTAAAAGGGCGTTTCTCCATGCTAAATTAACTTCTGAGCTTAAGCGTGCTTTTCCAGAATGAAAAATAGCCATTCTTTCTTCTAAAAGTCCATAATTTTCTGGTGGTATTAATTCAAATCTTGAAGATTCACCATAACCTGTATCCGGATATCCAGGTTTCCCCCATGGAAACCATACATAATCCATTACTCCTCCAAAAATCACATTGGATTGTTCCTGTGTTCCAGTGATACTTACTCCAAAGCTCTGTTCAATACGAGAAGCTAAAGAAATCAATTGAATCTTGCTAAATGGCCGTCCTGCTAATTCATTTGCAAGTATACATACACCAATTGTAGCTGTTGAAGATCCTCCAAGCCCTGAAGATTGTATACCCTCTCTTAGATTCTTTAAAATAAACATAACTCCTTTAATGTCAAATATTTCGATTATTTTAAGCAACCAGTTCTCTTTGATCGGAATTACTTCACCTAGTGAGCCTGTAACTTCAGTTTTATATTCAACAGATTTAACACCTATAAGATCAGGATTGAATGGATGTGCTTCAATTTTAGTACCAGTATCTATGGTTATGCCCACTGTTCTTGGAAGGTTCATTGTCCATTTCACTGCAGGATCATCTTTATCTTGTATATCTGGTAATTTCCAGAATGCCTGTTGAAATTCGCTTAGATCTAAACTGGAACCTGGACCGTCAATTCTGTTGTAAGCAATAACTCTAGGCAAAGCCTTCTCTTTTTCAGCCATTTTTAAGGAATCATGAAGTTGAATCGACATTAAACACTATCCTTCTCATTGTTAGTTTTAAAAATCAATAGATTTTTTTTAGTGCTATTCCAATACTAAGCTTTGAATTTAATTCATTTCGAATCGAGATTCTTCAGGGTTTTCATTAAATTTAAGTTTTGTTTTTTCGTGCATAACCGCCTCAATGTCCATTAATTGATCCGAAACCCATTTATTCAGGTCGTTTATTTGAATAGCTGTCCTTGTTTTGGCAATCATCTGGGCTTTGGTTGTTTCATCCATTAATAAGGCCATATCAATTGATTCTGCCGTCTGTCTTAAATCAAAAGGGTTTATACAAATTGCACCATCTTTTAACTCTTCATAACATCCGGCCCCACTAGAAAGGATTAACACACCATTATTCTCGTTTACTACACTTCCTTCTTTGGCTACTATATTCATACCATCTAATATGGGATTAACCATTAAAACATCATATCTTTTCAAAAGAGCCATCACTAAGTTGTAATCTCCCTTACAAATGTATTTAATTGGTTGCCAATCTGGAGTAGCGTATTTTTCATTGATTTCCTTAACTATTTCCCTTATTTTATCGGTGTATTCCCTGTAGATCTTTATATCAAGTCTTGAGGGCATTAAAGTTGCTACAAACTTAATTTTTTCTCTCCATTCTGAATATTTCTCAAGAAATATGTCATAAGCCTGAAATCCTCGTATAATATTCTTAGATAAGTCTGTTCTGTCTGTTCTGTAAATTAATTTACAGTCTCCAATGATTTCATCCACCTCTGCTTCCTTAGAAATGACATGTGGATCTTGTGCCTGTGTTTGGAGTGTCTCCATATCAACACTGATAGGATAGGTTCTTATATGGCAGACATGTCCATTATACAGTATATCTCCTGTTATGTCGTCCACTGAAGCGCTTGGTAGAATAAGTTTAACTGTTTGTAAAAAATTGTTCATATAACGCGAAATATGGAATCCTAAGACATTATTTGTTAAAATACTGTCCAATATATCAGTTTGCATGTGATTTGGCAATTGCTGGAATATTTCTGGTGGAGGAAATGGTATATGTACAAATTGACTCATAAGAACATCAGGATGCTGTTTTCTTATCAATTTAGGTGTTAAATATAGATGATAATCTTGTAACATTACTATTGGAGTATTTTCTGATTTATATATATCTTCTCCTATTGCTGCTGCGAACATTGAGTTCACATATTGGTATGAATCCCATGCTTTATGCAGCTCCTCGTCTGCACATGGTGAGTATGGTGGATTCCACATAGAATGATGAATAAACCATAATAAAGGATTTGCGAATTTACCATTAAAATCGTTGTAAATATCTAATTCTGTTTTGATGAATTGAACATAATATTCAGGGTCTTCTAAGGGAATTGGTACTTTATTGGCGTATTTATTATTTATATACTGGTCACACTCTCCAATCGCAGATGAAACCCATTTTCCATGTGTTTTTTTCAAAAAAGGAATCATTGAACCTACGATCCCGCCTGCACCACGTATTAGTTCGATTTTTCCTTTTTCATCTTTTTTGAAGACTACTGGTCCTCTGTTAGATGCCACAATTATTTCTTTGTCTTCTAGAAACTCTGAGTTCATTTTTTTTTATCTCCTGTACTATGAATAGTGCATTTGAGTGTGAGATCAATCTAGAAATCAATGAATAAAGTACTACAAACTTAAACCATAAATGATACCACCCATTTTGACACTATTTTTATCCTAAACTTTATATTTCTGTTTCTATTTTTCTCCTCTATATAACATTTACTATATTTATAAAAATCAAACCCTTTAATTATTTTTTAATAAAATACTGAACATTGAAAAGTTAGATTCATAAATAAAAAAATTTGATCAATTTCGAGTCCATTAATCTTTTTAACTAAACAATAAAAAAAAATTCTACTTGTGCATTCTACTAGATCATAATAGTTAAATTTATGTATCGATAAAAAAAAAAGTTATATAATATAATAATTAAGGATTTAACTTTAAAACAATATTATCCCCTAATTCCACGCCAATATCCCTTGCAACTGGTGGACATTTGGCGTTTAACAGACAAAAAACGGGTTTATCCTTTAGATCCATTTCTCCCAGCCCTTCATAGTTGCCCAATCCTTTCGCTATCACCATGTCTGATTTATTGAATACTTTCCTGAACTTTAAAGATACATCCTTTTCTATTATTCCAATTGAATCCGTGCCTGTGGTGATAAGTTTGGCAAATCTATCTAGACCTATTTTCAGTGCATCATCAATACATGCATCGTTAAGTATTGGTTCTTCTTTAAGGGCAACTACCACATCCACATCGTACTCTCTGATCTTCTCTATCAGGAGTTTATCAAAAACTATCTCCCCTATGTTATCTGCAAGGTAAATAATTGTTTTTGAACGTTTTAACTCTTCTTCAAGGTCTTCAGTATAGTCAAGGACAGGATCCTTTTTCATGGTGTTGATGATCAGAGATTCCATATCCATATCCAGTCCAAGCGCCCCAAAATCTATGACATTTCCTGCTATTGCTACCTTAATATAATTTTTGAGGGTATTCCCTTCTCTCAGAATCTTTTCGACTTGTGGAAGAAAATCTAATGCTATATCATTGGATATTTCCCTCTCTTTAATGTAGGGATCATTGTTTCCTGTTTCTTCCTTTATGGTTCTGTGTACCTCTGTGCCTATTACATTGGAAACTGCACCTTTATGAAATTTTTTAGATACAATTTTCAAAACCTTCTCAGTGACGTCCATCTTCAATGATTCGTTATCTGTTGCAAGGTCTAATGCTTCCCTTGTCTGTCTTAAAAAACATGCTGCACATTCATAGTGAACTTTCATATTTATCTCCAACTTTTAAATATTGTATTCGATCAAATTCTCTTAATATTATTTAGATTATGAATAATCAATTAGATTTACAAAATGGTTGGAGCTGGTGAAAGGCATAGTATAAAAATTATCAACATCACCACAGCCATCACTTTCCTCCCTAAAGTCAACTTTGAAACGTTATCAAGAGCCCCAGGGTGTCTTCTGTTTAGTACCAATATCAACATCATGAGTATGGCCATTGGAATCCATCCAAGGGCTAATGTTACTAGAACTCCGATTATGGATATAATTCTGTGAATTTTTTCAGTAAATATCGACCTAATAATATGGCCGCCATCAAGAAAGGCAACTGGCATGAGGTTCAGTAGAGTAATAATTATTCCTACCCATCCTGCGAACACAATAGGATGAATTTGCAGCCCATATCCTGCAGGGATAGGGGGCAACATGAAGTACATTATTATACTCATAATGGGCGGAGGTGTAAATGTCATGGACATTGACGCCGTTGGGACTATTTTTGAGAGATATATTCCAATTATAAGGACAGGAATCGTTACAATGATACCTGCTATTGGTCCACTGAATCCTAGATCAAATAGGGAGTTTTTATTGGGTATCGGTGATTTAACATTTATTACTGCACCAAATGTTCCTATTAATGTTGGTGCTGGGACAAAGTAGGGTAAAGATGATTTTACATCATGTTTTTTAGCAGCATAATAGTGAGCAGTTTCATGAACTCCTAGAATACTTAACAATGCAACTGCAAAGGCCACACCATCCCCTATGTTACCCCCAGCAAATGTGTAACCTGCAAAAATAGTGGTTGCAACTGTTGCTATGAAGAGAATTACATTGATGTGAATACGGGATTCGCCCTTTTCTTGTTTTTCAGCAATTCCTATCCTGTAACTTCCTTTGTATCTTCCCATAAATGGTATGTAACCCACATTATCCAGATCCTTAATTAACCTTGAAAATTTATGGACATCGTAATCGTTAACAACAAAAAAGGAGCCTTCAGGAGTTGAATGAAATCCACCCACATCAAAGTAATTTGATATGTAACCCTCAATCAGATCATAATCTTTCATTTCACATCTCCAAAAAAAATCTTTATGGTAAATAATATTAATTAATCCAAGTTTAATTCTGTTATCCACCATAAATTACTTGTATGACCTCGATTGAATCCCCGTCTTCAACAGGTTCCTCATCAATTACTATACAGTCATTTTTTTTAACAACAACTGTTTCTGATGCTATATTAATAACATCGAGGAGATTTTTTACGGTTTTATTACCTGAAATTTCTATTATCTCTTCATTTTCCCCGATGATCAGTTTTATTCTCATTAAAGTTTTCTCCTTAAATGAATTCAATAAGATATTTTCAAATTATATTCATTAGAAATTGTTTAATCTTATGCTAAAATAATCTTTCCTAAAAGATTTTTAAATATAAAAATATTATGAGTCAATATTTCCGTTTGAAGTTATCTAATTTTATGTTAATCAAAATCCTCCCAATCCTTCAAAAAACTGCAAGCCTTACAAAGACTGGCTGCACTTGGTTCTCCACATTTTTCACAAACTCCAATAGGGTATTTTCTGGAAAATTCCCTTTTTAAAACTGGTTTCATCTTATCAAAACCCCTTAATGTTGAGTACATTATGGTTGGATGTTCCCTTGAAAGCTCCTTAATGAAACTACCAACCTCTGCACGGAATGATTCAATCGCAAATGGACAGCCTGCAAAATGCACATCAAGTTCTCTTGCAACAACATAAAGTCCAATCTCTTTTTCGGGTATCTCTCTGAGGGGTTTAATTTTTATGGTGAATTTATCATTCAGGGATTCAGATTTAGGCCCAATACGTGTTAGGTTCTGTATATTACCTTCAAGATAATTCATAACTATGGACTGGGTTTCATCGTCAAGGTTGTGTCCTGTGGCTATCTTGGTAGCTCCTTCATCCCTTGCAACTCTGTTAAGTATCCAACGTCTGAAAACACCGCAGTAGGTACATGCGTTTCTCCTACCTTCTTTGATAGTGTATTTTGAAATTATTTCATCTAATGTCCTGCCGAAATATTCCTTGAAAGTTACAATTTTATGCTCTACACCAAGTTTTTTAGCATTTCTAGCAGCTATTTCAACACCTTCCTCCCTGTAACCATGAATTCCCTCATCAATAGTAACAGCGACCAGATCTATGATATTCCTTTTCCGAAGAGAGTTAAGAATATCTAGAAGCATTACACTATCTTTACCACCTGAAAGCCCTAAAAGGACTTTATCACCCTTTTCTAAAAGTTTATATTTTCGAATATCCTTTAAAACCTTGTTTTGGATTGATTCCATAAAGCAGTCCCTGCAAAGCTTCTGACCGGACTGTTTTTTTTTAATTATNNGATCAAAATTAATTAATATATCCTAGTGAAAAGTGGAAAATCTTGTACATAATTTTTTCCGACTTTAGATGCAATTTCCGCCTTTTCAAGCTCTGAACCAAGGTAGGTTGCGTGTTCCAACTTAGAAATCAACCCTCTCCTTAATATTTCATCATAAACCGCCTTTGCTGTTTCCCCTTTCACTACAATTTGGGGCACCATTTTGAGATAGTGAACAGCCTTTATATGGCCATTTTCAACCATGATCTTGAAGCTACCTGCAGGGTCCTGCTGAAAGTTATAATCTTCTTCAGCCTCAACCAAAGGAACATCAACATCTTCTACTATTCCATCAATTTTTCGCTTGTCCTTAAATAACACAAGATTAATACCAAGATCCTTTGGAATAGAACCTCTGTTTTTTGCCAAAAACATCATTTCTGAAGAAATTGCAAGTTCTTTAACACTGCCTATTGTTTTACCACTTTCTTCAGGAGTGAAAAGTACACTCGCACCGAGTTCCATTGCAATGCCTGCAAGGAGAGCATTTACTCCCACAGAGTCTGCGTCGAGGAGTTCGGTTACATTTCCTACGCCAAAGAAGATTGGTTCCCTATTTTTCACTTTGAACTTGTGACAAGCCATTATTGAATCTATCATACTCTTGCTGTTAACAGGGTCCAGAATAAGATCAGCCATTACATCAATTTTTCTACATTTATTTCTCAGCTCCTCTACTGATTTGACCCTTTCTTCAACAGTTTCAGGCACCCAATTTTGACTGAAGTCTGTTGGAAGGATCACTGCAGGTATGTTTTTCTCCTCAAGATATGGGATCACTTCTTCCCAGTTCCCATGATCAAGACTTAAAACCATATCAACACCGGATTCAACTGCTGATCTGATTTCAACAGGGTTTAAACTATCAATACTGACTGCTACATTTAAATATTTCTTCAGTAATTTTACCATGCTTGGAATACGTGCATCAAGGGTTTCACCAGCAACCATACCAATGTCAACCATGTCTGCACCCGATCTTACAAAGTACTCTGCCCTTCTCAAAAGTTCATCATCCGTTAAGAGTGGAGCATTTGCTATTTCAGCAAGTACTCTCATGGGGAAGTCTTCTCCTACAGGCAATTTGCCTACAAGGATATTTTCAGGTTTTTTCAGAAGTTTTAACTTGTTCTCCTCATCCTGCTCAAAGTTTTCAATGAACATTATTGCCCGTTTACGTAGCTCTTCCTCTATCAATTTATCTGCAGGGACAGTAGGGGATAGTTCAAGTTTATCAATCATCTCCAGAACTATTGCAAGGTCAGCTGCATCTTTAGGTCCCTTATAAGTTTCAATACCTGTTTTCTGTTTAACATAACTTACATCCTTTCTAATCAAACCTGGAGTTAATATGATTTCAAAAGATTTCAAATCAAATTTCTCATCAAGATCTTTAATCTCAACATCAGAACCATCATGAGTTAATCGATTAACATCGTACTTTTTAAGTTCTTCAACTATCTTTTTAGGGGTTAAAAATGCAGCTATAGGTGTGTTAACCACATGTACATGAACTTTATGCTCAGATTTGGTTGATTCCATTTTTACTAGGGAACTTGCAAGTTTTGCTGTGACTATTAAGACCTTCATAAACATCCCTCTTTTTAAAGATATAATATGATCGTTTACTATAAGATCGTTACCAACACGTATATATATTACAATTTATAATGATTAACTATGAGGAATGGAGGTATGAGTGATGATTGAAGTTCGCTTTCACGGACGCGGAGGACAGGGTGCAGTTACAGCCGCAGANNGAAGAGGCGCCCCTGTTATGGCGTTTACTAGAATAGATGACAAACCTATTAGAAGAAGGTATCAAGTTTACAATCCAGACTACGTTGTAGTTCTGGATGATGGCCTCCTAGAAGTCGTGGATGTATTTTCCGGGCTAAAAAACGGAGGAAAGATCATAATAAACACCACAAATGGTGTCGACACAACTGAAGGTGCAGATATTCATAAGGTTGATGCAACAGGCATAGCATTAGACATTTTAGGTGTTCCAATTGTTAACACCATACTTTTAGGAGCATTTGCAGCTGTTACCGATGCAGTTTCAATAGAATCCATAGTAAAGATTATAAAGGAAACCTTCAGTGGAGAAATTGGCGAAAAGAATGCTAAAGCTGCTAAACTAGCATATGAAGCTGCAAAAGAGGGATAATTTAAAATAATATAACAATGTAAAGGTGATTTCATGGTATCAGTAGGAGCAGCTGTTAAAGAACCGGGAAGTACCCGCAAAAACAAAACAGGTAGCTGGAGAACATTTAAACCCATCCTTGATAAGGAAAAATGCATAGAATGTGAAAACTGCATTATGTTCTGTCCTGAAGGATGTATTAATAAAGATTACGATATTGACTACGATTACTGTAAAGGGTGCGGCATATGCGAAGAAGAATGCCCTGTAAAGGCAATAAAAATGGAGAGGGAGTAAAATGGTTCTTAAAGTGATGTCTGCAAACCAGGCAATTGCAGAGGCAGTAAGACTTGCAAATCCAAATGTTATCCCGGTTTACCCCATAACTCCACAAACAACTATATCAGAGTATCTAGCAAAATTCGTTGCTGATGGAGATATAAAAGCAGAGTATATAAGAGTAGAATCCGAACACAGTGCAATAAGTGCTTGTTTAGGTGCTTCAGGTACTGGTGTAAGGGTGTTCACAGCTACATCATCCCAAGGACTGGCTTTGATGCATGAGATAATCTTTGCAGCAGCAGGTTTAAGGGCACCAATAGTCATGGCAGATGCTAACAGAGCATTATCAGCACCTCTAAGCATTTGGAATGATCAACAAGATTCAATATCCGAAAGAGACTCAGGTTGGATGCAAATATATGCTGAAAACGGTCAGGAAGCACTTGATTCCATACTAATATCTTACCGTGTTTCAGAGGATAAAAAAGTGTTACTTCCAAGTATGGTGTGTATTGATGGTTTCATACTAACACACACGGTTGAACCAGTTGACGTACCTGGAAAAGAAGACGTAGATAAATTCTTACCACTTTACAAACCAGAACATGCCTACCTTGATCCAAAAAGGCCAATGTCAATTGGTACCTTCACAGATCCAAACTATTACATGGAAGCCCGCCATGATATGGAAGTTGCTTTAGAAGGAGCTAAAGAAGTGATAGCCAAAGCAAATACAGAATTTGCAGAGATATTCGGAAGAAAATATGACTTTGTTGAGAAATACAAATCCGATGATGCAGACATCATACTGGTTGCCATGGGTTCCATATGCAGTTCTATAAAGGATGTGGTGGACGAACTCAGGGACAAGGGAGAAAAAATAGGATTGGTCCGTGTAAGAGTTTTCAGACCATTCCCTACCGACGAAATATATGAAGCAATCAAAGGTGCTTCAAAAATCGGTGTTCTCGACAAAAACGTTTCCTTCAGTATAGGTGGAGTATTACACAATGAAATCAAAGCAAAGATGGATGTTGATGCTTATGGATTCATAGTGGGACTTGGTGGAAGGGACATTAAACCAGAACATATTAAGGAGATAATAGAAAAAACCAAGAATCCAACGAAACATTCACAGTGGATAGGACTCAACAAGGAGGATCTTTAAATGGAGATATCTGACAAAGAATTTTTTGCGCCAGGACACAGGGCGTGTGCAGGATGCGGTGCCACTATAGGTGTCAGACTAGCACTTAAAGTGCTCGGTGAAAACACTGTTGCCATATCTGCAACAGGATGTTTAGAGGTTATATCAACTCCTTATCCTGAAACTGCATGGGAAATTCCATGGATGCACGTAGCGTTTGAAAATGCTGCAGCAGTAGCATCTGGTGTTGAAGCAGCACTGAAATCCCAGGGAAAAACCGATACTACAGTTGTTGTATTTGGTGGAGATGGTGGAACAGCTGATATTGGACTTCAAGCTCTCTCAGGTGCTATGGAAAGGGGACATAACCTAATTTATATATGTTACGATAACGAAGCATACATGAATACAGGTATACAAAGAAGTGGTGCAACACCATACGGTGCATCAACAACAACCTCACCCCATGGTAAGGAAAGTTTCGGTGAGGACAAACCTAAAAAGAATATGCCAATGATAATGGCAGCCCATGGAGTTCCTTACGTTGCAACTGCCTCAATATCATACCCTGAAGACTTCATGAAGAAGGTTAAAAAGGCAGCTGAAGTTGAAGGCCCTGCATATATTCACCTGCAGCAGCCATGTACAACTGGATGGGGTTACAATCCCGCCAAAACCATAGAACTTGGAAGGCTTGCGGTTGAAACTGGATCATGGATACTCTACGAGATAGAGGAAGGTGAATTCAAAGTAACCTATAGACCAATTCAGAGAAGAGCCGTTAATGAGTACTTAAATGCTCAGAAAAGATTCAAACATTTAACTGATCTTGAAAAAGAACGGATTCAAAGCCATGTGGATGCCATCTGCATTGAGCTTAAGATATAGGGGGATATGAACTTGGATAAGATATTGATTCAACCAGATCTCTGCGATGGCTGCGGAGACTGCGAAGAAACCTGCAGCAAACTCTACGGAACATCAAGGATCTCTGTAAGGGAGATTGAAGGATCATTCTATCCAATAATCTGCCAGCAGTGTGAAGATGCACCATGCAGGATGATATGCCCCACAGATGCCATAGAACTGGATATAACATCGGAAAAGTGTATTGGCTGCGGATTGTGTATGATGGTCTGCCCATTCGGGGCCATAACCATTCACGATAGAAAGGCACATAAATGCCACCAGTGTCCCGATAAAGACACTCCTGCCTGTATTACAGCATGTTCTAAAAGAGCAATTGCAAAGGTAGATACCGAAAGGATGAAACTCGACAAACAAAAACAGCATATTGAAAAGCTCAGCGGACTCGGTAAAAAGAAAAGAAAAAGTACCGATATGATAAGTATTCTGACAGCGAACTCAAGGACCAAAAAGGTTCTCCACAAGGAGGTCTGAAATGAAAGAACTAATTTCAAAACCAGAACTCTGCGACGAGTGTTCAAGATGTGAACGCGAGTGTCCTCAAAATGCCATAAGGGTTATTAATGGTGTTCCAGTACACTGCCTTCACTGTGCAAAGGACAGAGCNNCTTTGCAGAGATTCCTGTCCAATAGGTGCCATACACATGGATGAAGCCGGAATTGCTAAAAAATGCAACCTCTGCATAGACAAGGATGTACCTCTCTGCGTTCTAACATGTCCTACTGAAGCCCTTAAAATGGATTCAGAAGATGTTTTAACCCAGAAACGTGACAAGATTGCAGAAGAGCTTAGAAGAGTTAAGATGATAATGAAATATTAGGGATAATTTTTTTCCCTAGTCATCTTTTTTTTATCAATTTATACCATTATTTTGAATTTCAATTATCAACTTTTTTCATCCCTTTTTATCGAATTAATATTTTTCATAAATTAAATATTTATTATTAGACATGCACTTCAAGTGTAAAAAATAACACCAAAAGTCATCACATAAAATAATATAATTTTTAAATACTTTAAATATTACAAAAATCTATTCATTAAAGAGGATCATCAGATAATAGTAATATTTACCGTCAAATCTGCTCACTACCTTATAAGATATTCTAAAACTAAAAATATGCCTACTTTATGATAATTATAGAAGCTGATTATATGATAACACAAAAACAGATTGAAGATACAATTTGCAGTCTTTACAGGGATTCTGTTATTGAACTACCCGAAGACATTAAGAATGCTTTGAAAAAGGCCTATGATAATGAAACAAATGAAACAGCTAGGTTGAATCTTAAGGCAATACTTGAAAATATTGAAGCAGCTCACAAAAATAGCATACCAATGTGCCAAGACACCGGTCTGCCAATAGTGTTTGTGAAACTTGGAAGTGTAAAAGTTGAAAATTTATACAAAGGAATTCGTAATGGAGTTGAAAAAGCTACAAAAAAGGTTCCTCTACGGCCCAACGTAGTTGATCCATTTACACGTGAAAACACAGGAACAAACACAGGTAAGGGAATTCCCCTGGTAGATGTTGAAATTGTTGAAGGTGATTATCTTGAACTGACCATCTTTCCAAAGGGATTTGGTTCAGAAAACAACAATGCACTGAAAATGGGCTTACCCGGTGAGGGTGTTGAGGGTGTTAAAAATTTCGTGTTAGAAACCGTCCTTGCAGCTGGAGGAAAACCTTGCCCGCCAACAAGAATAGGGGTGGGAATTGGGGGATCATCGGATTATGCCTTAAAACTTGCTAAAAAGGCCCTTTTAAGGGATATAAATTCTGAAAATCCTGACAATCGATTGGCAGAACTTGAACAGGATATACTTGAACTTATAAATTCTACAGGAATCGGTCCAATGGGTTTGGGAGGTAAAACTACAGCCCTGGATGTTAAAATAGAATTAGTAGATACACATACTGCAGGGCTGCCAATTGGTGTTTGCATACAATGCTGGGCTGCAAGACATGCTAACATTGTATTAAGGGATGAATAAATTTTTTTATTAAAATATTTTGTAAGCAGTCTAGAATACCAAATAACTGAAGAAAAAGGATTAAAAAAAAGAAAAGAAATTTATTCTTTATTTTTATCTCCAATTAGTTCATCTAATCTACCTGCAATACCGGGTTTCTCACAGGTGATCATGTAAATGGTTCTGTCACCAATATTCTCAGCCCTGTCAGCAATCCTCTCAAGGAATCTGGCAACAAACAGCAGATATATCAGGAAGGATATAGCATCCTTCTCCTGAAACATACTATCAGATATATCCTTGAGGGCCTGATCAAATAGATCATCCACCTTGTCATCATCCCTTTTAATCTCACGCACTAGGTTCATGTCTTCGTTTAAAAATGCAGATATACTCTTACTCATCATACCATCAACAATGTCAGCCATATGGGTGATGTCGTTCATTGGTCTTTCAGGTATTTCTTCATCCTTTATGTGTTTTGCAACATCTGCAATATTGGAAGCCAATCCTCCCATTCTTTTAAGATGGCTTGAGACCTTAATACACGTTTCTATAAATCTTAAATCCTTTGCAACAGGTTGTTCAGAAGCAATTACGCTCATTGCCTTTTGTTCAAGGCGATAGTTCATTTCATAGAGTTTGTCATTTGCCTTGTTTACTTCTTTAACCAGTACTGCATCATAATCTATAAACGCTTCCAACGCTTTTTTATATGCATAGAGGCTTGTCTGCCCCATTTCTTCTACATCTTCCTTAAGATAGTTCAACTTTTTCTGGAACCTTACTCTAGGATATCTTTTCTCCATTTTATCTCCACCTTTTCTTGGAAAATATTTTTAACGAATAAATTTAATTTTTAAGCATATACTGTATTATCCAAATCTACCTGTAATGTAATCTTCTGTACGTTTATCCTTAGGTTCCATGAATAATTTATCTGTAAGGCCGCTTTCTACTATTTCTCCATGAAGGAAAAACGCAGTGTATTTTGATACCCTTGTTGCTTGCTGCATATTATGAGTAACAATTATAATTGTGTAATCGTGCTTTAGTTTGTGTATAAGATCCTCAATTTTAGTAGTTGATATGGGATCTAGTGCTGAACAAGGTTCATCCATAAGAATAACTTCAGGTTCAACTGCTATTGTTCTAGCAATACAAAGACGTTGCTGTTGACCTCCTGAAAGACCCATTGCGGACATTTCAAGCTTGTCTTCTACTTCATCCCACAATGCTGCAGCTTTAAGGCTTTCCTCTACCTTATTAGCAATTACATCATTATCATTTAAACCGTGTATCCTCAGTCCATAAGCGACGTTGTCGAATATAGATTTTGGAAAGGGATTAGGCTTCTGAAAAACCATTCCAACTTTCTTCCTTAAATCGACTACATCAACATTGGGATCATAAATATCCTTACCATCAAGCAGTACAGTACCATCCTTCTTAAATGTGGGAATTGTATCATTCATCCGGTTTAGAGTACGAATGAAAGTTGATTTACCACAACCTGAAGGCCCAATAAGAGATGTTACCATGTTGGTGTTAATTTTAATATTTATATCCTTTAAGATATGTGATTCTCCAAAGTAAACGTTTAAATTTTCAACTTCTATTCTGTACGGCATTTTATCGCCCCATCATCTTTTTAGTGTATCTATCCACAAGTGCGTTTGTTACTATAGTTATTATTAATATAATGACCACAAGAACAGCCGCTGTACCATACGCATTTGGCATAGAAATACCTTCAGTTGCCAGAGTGTACAGATGTAAAGGTAGTGGCCTTGCAGGATCAAAAATTGATACAGGAACTTGTAGTGCCGCACCTACAGTGTATAGAATAGCTGCTGTTTCTTCAATAGCCCTTGCCATTCCCAGTATTATTCCGGTTATTATTCCTGGAATTGCGGCTGGTAAAATAACTTGATAGATCGTTTGCCATTTACTTGCTCCAAGCGCCATACTTCCCTCACTGTAAGACTTAGGTACAGATTCAATTGAAACCTCTGCAGTTCTCAGAATTGTTGGCATTGCCATTAATGCAAGTGTAAGTCCACCTGATAGAACAGAGAACCCAAAACTTAAATAAACTACGAAAAATGCAAATCCAAACAATCCGAAAACAATTGATGGAATCGACGCAAGTATTTCAGATCCAAACCTTATCGCCTTTACCAATTTATTTTCTCCAGCATATTCTGCCAGATATATAGCACCTCCAACTCCTAGAGGGGTTGCTACTATTAATGCCACGAAAGTTACATAGAATGTGGACACAATAAATGGAAATATCCCTCCAGATGCTCCATTGTCTATAGGTTCACCAAATATGAAGTTGAAGTTAATAACTGGTAACCCATTCACTAGAATGTATCCAATTATAAAGATCAAAATCAATATTGTCAATATTCCAGAACCCCAAAAAATTGTTTTCATTATTTTTTGGGAATTTTTAGGAGATATTATCCTATTCAATAGGCATACCTCCTATTAACAAGTTCTTTTTCTCAATGATTTTTGGTTCTATCCAAAAAATCATAGATACCCGCCTCCAATAGAGACCTTCGTTTTGTAGTTGACGTAGTTTGCAAGTAATAGCAAAATTACGATAACTGTTAACAAAATTATTCCAGTACTAAAAAGAGCACTGTAATGTAGTCCAGTTGCATATCCCATTTCAAGAGCTATGTTAGATGTTAATGTTCTAACAGGTTCAAATATTGAACCTGGGATTTGAACAACATTTCCTGTAACCATAATAACAGCCATAGTTTCTCCAATTGCCCGACCCATCCCAAGAATTATTGCAGTTATAATACCTGGCACGGCCGCTGGGACTATTACATTTTTAATAGTTTGCCATTGAGTTGCTCCTAAAGCAAGTGAGGCTTCACTATATTCGAACGGTATGGATCTCAAAGCATCTTCTGATATACTTATTATGGTCGGAAGGATCATTATTGTTAAAATCAATGAAGCTGAAATTACACTGAATCCTGATCCTCCAAAATGAATCCTTATAAAAGGAACAATGATTACTAAACCAAAAAATCCATATATAACAGATGGTATTCCGGCTAGACCCTGTATGGTTGGTTTTAATAATTTTCTCATATTTGGTGGGGCAATTTCTGCAAGGAAAATAGAACAACATAATGATAATGGTATAGCCATCAAAAGAGCTAAAAATGTGGTTAAAAGTGTACCAATAATCATTGGGAAAACCCCATAAAGTCCAATATCAGGGTTCCAGATCATTCCAAATATAAAATTAAATAATCCAATAGAAAAAATTGCTGGAAGGCCTTCACTAAAAATGAATGCTATGATAAGAATGATTATCAGTATGGAAGATATTCCAGTAGCAAAAAGTACCCACTGTATGAATTTATCCTCTTTTTTCTCAGTCATTATGATACCTCATGAAACTATATTGTTATCATTGCTTACATCTTAAAGTCTTAAGTTTTTGGTACATTAAATTATTATTATTATTATTAAATTATTTAGTCTGATGAATTAATTCGTAAATGTGAATATAAATTATTTACTAGAAATCTTTTTTGTACAGTAGATCTTTTGGTAATAATAAACTTATTTTAACTTCTTTTCAAGTTTAATAAGCTATCAAACTCATATAAGTATATAACTAAAGAAATAGTTCATATCGAAAGTTATATCATAATTAAGGTAAATTCAAATTTTTAACTTTTTTGCATTTCTTTAAAAAAAAAGGTAAGTGGTTAATAAACCACTTTTTACAATTGATTCGTTGGTTTTCTATTTTGTAGGTCTTACTATACTGTTATTATTTAGTATTGCTTGTCCTTCAGATCCCATTACCCAGTTGATGAAATCTAATGTCTGGCCTTTGGCAGGACCTTTAGTTAAGAAGGTGAATGGTCTCTGTAATGTGTAACTTCCATCAGCTATTGTAGTTGCCGAACAAGTCACACCATTAAATGATAATGCTTTGGTCTGGTTGTTTAAACTAGCAAATGATATGAAACCTATTGCGTTAGGATCCTGACTCACAGCCTGTTGGACTGCCCCTGTAGAAGTCTGTACAATTGCTGATGAAGCGAAATCAACTGGTGTACCATTAGTATTGTTTCCTAATACTATTGCTTGGAATGCTACTCTAGTACCTGATCCAACTTCCCTCACTATTACATCTATTTTAGCATTAGATCCACCAACCTGACTCCAGTTGGTTGTATTACCTGTGAATATTCCTTTAAGCTGAGCTGTTGTTATTGCGCTAACTGTATTATTGTTGTTAACTATTGCAACTATACCATCTTGACCTAAAGCATACGAAGTCAAGCCCGTAGTTTGATTTGCTTGAAGGGTTTCAGAAGCGGTTCCTATATTTGCGGTTCCATCACTGACACTCTTAAGACCTACAGCGGTACCCCCACCTTGAACTTCTATCTTAACATTTGGATGTTCTTTCATGTAAGCTGTTGCAAGGCTTTGTGCTACAGGTTGAACTGAAGTTGATCCTACAATAGTTATTTTGTTGTTATTTGATCCAGCAAATACCATGTAGGCCCCCACTATTATTATTAAGGCTACGATTATTCCTATTATATACTTTGTGTTCATCTTAATACACCTCACTACTAGTACAAATTTACCTATATATAAAGATTCCCATTAGTGCATTAATTCTCACATTTAGAGAACAATTAATGTCTTTTGGTTAATTAAATTAGAATTACAACACATTATGTGATATCAAAAGAACTAAAAGCAAAAAATTTAAATATTGTATCTTACAACAGAATCTAGCATGATAACTGAAAAAGTTCTTGAGGAAATGTTCAAACCCTTGCAAAGCCCGTGGAGAACCTCGATAACTAAGGTTGAACCAAACAGATTAATAACCAGGGATCATTTGCAGGAAGATCTTATAGGCAATATATCCTTTTCAGAGATGGTTTATTTACTGATTAAAGGGGATCTTCCATCAGCAAATCATAAAAAAATGCTTGAAGCAGTTTTAGTGTCCTTTTGCGACCATGGAGTCACACCTCCAAGCACCCAATCTGCTAGACTTATGGCATCGGCAGGATCTCCTGTTAATGCATGTATTGCGGGAGGCATACTTGCATTTGGAGAAAATCATGCCGGTGCAATAGAAAAAACTATGAAAACTCTTCAAGAAGGAGTTAAAGTTTCAAATGATTATAATAGATCAACTAATGTAACTGCTAATTTCATAATTGAAGAAAGCTTTCAGAAGGGTAATAAAGTACCCGGATATGGACACCGTTACCATACAGAAGATCCTAGAGCCCGTAAACTCTTAAAACTTGCTGAAAATTATGGTTGTGATGGTAAACACTTTGAACTAGCTGTTGAAATGGAAAAGATATTAATGGATAAGAAGGGAATTAAAATGAATATAGATGGAGCAAATGCTTCAATATTATCAGATATGGGATTTGACTGGCGTTCTGGATGTGGAATATTTATTATTGGGAGGTTACCTGGCTTGCTTGCCCATGTAAATGAAGAAATGTTGAGTGAAGAACCTTTCAGGAAGATATTTTAATTTTTAATAAACTTTTATTTTGTAATACTGTACTATAATATCAATATTTCTTAGTTTAACAACCAATACATATATTGGTTAAAAGTTCTTTTCATATCATAAGGTTCAAAAAAACCATTTTTTTTATAGTATTCAGTAAAACAAAAATTTAGTAAAATCTAAGATATATAAAGAATTTGATTTTTTTAATTTAGATAGTAAAATAGGAACTATTGTCTTGAAATAAATGAAAACTAAATAGTATGATCATTGGTATGACGATGATTTTAATTTTAAATTTGGAAGATATATTTTAATAAGATGAGACATACACTTCAAGTGTAAAAAAAAACACAAATAGTTTCATAATATTCTAGATTCATAAATAATGAATTCAAAGTTCCGTACTGAATTGTAATTTTTAGAGTTATTGGAATGAAATATTCAAATGGAAGATGATTATGCAATTTGATTATAGTTTAATTCTGATTTTAATGATTTTATCGACATTAACCGTTATTATCTTAATGAAATTAATTTATAGACATAATCCCCATTATAATGAGCAGTATGGGGACGAAATAGTTCTATTTCATAGTACAGATAGATATAAAAGAAGAATGTGGAGATTCAATCTAATAGAGGGATTTAAAAGCCATAAAAATAAAATAAACAAATTTGATGGATTAAAACTCAAAGTAATCATAGGAGAATTCAGTGAAGATACACTAGAGATAATTAAACATGCTGCAAATCATAAATTCGAAAAAATAACGATCATTGGGGGGCCTAAAGTATTTTGTGAAGACAAAATGGAAATTTACACACTTCTTGATAAATATAAGAGTGTAGAATATTTAATCCTTCCAAAAAGGCCTAATAAACATTTTATGATCTTTAACAATAATCATTTGTACATTGAAAAGCCCCACAGACACAATGAAAGCCGTGGATCTGTAGGAATTAAGAAAGCCCAACCAGAATTAATAAAAATATATGATAATAATTTTGATGAAATGCTAAAACATGCCCGCCCTTTAACTAAAGAAGAAGTTTTAACTCAAGATTGTTATTAAAAATTTAAAACGGAGCA
Organism: Methanobacterium sp.; assembly: GCA_003162115.1. Lineage (GTDB taxonomy): Archaea > Methanobacteriota > Methanobacteria > Methanobacteriales > Methanobacteriaceae > Methanobacterium_B. Next base: position 3,596 of record PMMV01000082.1, on the reverse strand, counting down.
AAAAGAATGGATATTAGTTCTTTAATACCTGAATTCCTAGTACTAAGTTTAGCAGGATCATCCCTATCTATAGCTGCTTATTCTTCATTCAAGGATAGGAGTGATGATCAAAAATTATTGTTAATCATAGCCAGCTGTTTTATCTTTGCATTTTTAATAGTTTTAATTTTATCAGCTGCTTCATTAGACAATTTATCAATTTATCAATATTCATTAACCTTGATTTTCTATGCATTGATTTATATGGCAATCTTATCCATTATAGGATTCATAATTCATCGTTTAAGAGTGGATCAGAAATTTAAAGACGATGAATTACAATCAGCAATTGATATTATAGAATCGAGTAAGGATGGTTTAGAAAGTTCAGTTAGTTTATTTGAATCAGAAAACAATAAATGAGAAATATTAAATCTTTGTATTTTGTGAATTCAAAAACTCGTTCCTTGAAACTAGATTATTTACACCGATTAATCACTTCTGTAAATTGATTATTTTCAAGATATAAAATTATAATAATTTCAAATTAGATATAAAGTACCATGTTAAAAATAGATTTTAACCTTGAAAATTTAGAAAAATGTCTCTGCTCTGAATGCCCTGTACAAACAAAAAGCTCTTGTATAAATGACCAAATGAAAATAATCGAAGAAGTAGGTCATTCCGTTGATATAGATAGTGGATATATTTTAGATCCAGAAAAAATACCTAAAGTTTTCTGTGCCCATGGTAAAACAAATTGTCAAGATCTTGACTTTCATGAAGAATGTCAATGCGTAAATTGTGATGTTTGGAAGGAATATGATTTGGAAGTAAGAGAAGCACCAGCTTACTTCTGCAAAAATGGTAAGGCAGAAGATTGTTGTGAAATAACTAATGATATAGAAAATCGTAAATCTAAACTTCGAGAACTGAAAAGAACCTATTACACACCTATTTAAAAAAATCTCTTTTTTTTAGTCCTTTTTTGTTGTTATCATTTCTTGCCACTTTAATATTACAATCATTATTATTTAAATAAATGTTTAAGTTTTGTGAAATACGATTCTTTTATCATCTGCTCCTCTCTATTTTCTGAAAAATCATCATGCATGAAATAGTTTTGAGAATCAATTAGATCAATGCTTCTAATAACTTTCTCATATTCTCCTTTATCATTAATTTTTCGAGCTTTAACATTGTCGTTAAGCATAATATTTAGTATATGCATTATTTTTTTCTTTAAAACCGGTTTTTCAATGGGAAAAGTAACTTCAACTCTTTTTTCAGTATTTCTAGTCATTAAATCACCGCTAGATAAATATATTGAAACATCTTCCCCTATACCAAAACAATAGATCCTTGAATGTTCTAAAAACCTACCAACAATACTGATGATTTCAATATTTTCAGTCTTACCGGGTATTCCTGGAATTAAACAGCAGATAGATCTAATAATTAATTTAATTTTTACACCAGCATTGGATGCTTTAGATAACATGTCAATCAATTCTCTATCTGTTAAAGAATTCATTTTCATGATAATACCAGCAGGACGATTATTCTCTGCATTGTCAATTTCGGTGTTTATTTTTTCGATTAATTTATTTTTTAATCCAAATGGTGCAACCAATAACTTTTGATATTCGCCATTTAAATTGGAAATTGCCAGGTTTTTAAAGAACAACATGGCATCTTCTCCAATTGCGGTGTTTCTTGTAATAAAACTAAAATCGGTGTACAATTTACTGGTTTTTTCATTATAATTACCAGTTCCCAACTGAGTGATGTATTTAATATTATTCCTCTCTTTTCTTGTGATAAGACAAACTTTTGAATGGACCTTATACTCTTCAAAACCGTACAAAATCCTGCATCCCACTTCTTCCAATAAACCAGCATAATGAATATTATTCTCTTCATCAAATCTGGCTCTAAGTTCAATTAAAACGGTTACCTCCTTTCCATTTTCTCGTGCTTCTAACAGATATTTTATTATGGAGGAGGATCTTGCCAATCTATAGATAGTAATTTTAACAGATACCACCTTTTCATCGTTTGCTGCCTCTTTTAATAATCTTAAAAAAGGTTCTATAGAATTGTATGGATAAAATAATAAGAAATCCTTCTTTTTTAGCTGGGGAATAATCTTTCCTTCATTAACAGCCCTCGGTATTCTAGGATAATATGGATTAAATGATAATTTATGGAACAGTAATTCGTTTACTTTTTCAATATGTTCATATAATTTAAATACATAACTCATATCTAAAGGAGTATTAGAGATTAATACTTGACTATATTGGATATTTAACTGATCACATAAAAATTCTGTTAATATTGAGTCAGAATATTTATATATTTCCAATCTTATGGGTGCTAAACGCGTTCTTTTCTTCAAAATTTTTTTCATGTAACCCCTGTAATCTTCATCTTCATCAATTTGAGAATCTGATAGGGCAATATCTGCATTTCTAGTTACAGAAACTATAGTTTTAAATTCTACGTTATAATTTGAAAAAATTTCATTAACGTATTCATATATTATTTTTTCTAATAAAATAAAACGCATTTCATCCTTTGGAAAATATATTATCCGGGGTAAAGTAGTAGGAATTGGAATAAGTCCATACAATATTTCGCCTTTATTTTCTATTATTAACATAACATTTAGGGATTTGTTTAATAAATGGGGAAAAGGATGGTGAAGATCAATAATTTGAGGAGATAAAACTGGAAAAATACAGTTAAAGAAAAATTTATTAATAAATTTAGTTTCATTTTTAGTCAAGTCTTCAAAATCTAAATCATAAATACCTTCCTCTTTTAAACTAGAATTAACAGATTTGAATATTTCATCTCTACGTTTATATAAGAATTTAGATCTATCAAAGATGGCATCTAATTGATCTTGTCCATTTAATCCAGTTTTGTTATCTACATAATTCTCATCAACAAGGGATAGATCGTATAGACTTCCACATCTAACCATATAAAATTCATCTAAATTACTTGTAAAGATAGATATGAATTTTAAACGTTCTAATAATGGAACTGAAGCATCTTCTGCTTCTTCTAAAACACGATCATTAAAGTTTAACCAAGATAATTCCCTGTTTTGGGTAAAACTATAATCTACTTTAGACATTTTGGCACCTATTTAATATTTTTTTATATAAATAGCCCTCTCTAACACTAAATTTACTAATTTNNAATAAAGCAGGAACTAAAGTATGTATCCTAGATGGTTTAACATATAATATTTTATTATAAGTATCTTTATTATTAAGATTCAATTCATTTTTTAGCTGTTTTAATAATTTAACATCTATCAAAGCAGCTTTCTTCTTCAGTAAATTTAAATCTACTAATATCAATCCGATTGCACGAATACTTCCTCCAACACCACACATAAAAGGAATTTT